>NZ_JBMXHE010000074.1:0-11543 GCF_053987695.1 Palaeococcus sp. (in: euryarchaeotes) | reverse complement strand
GGCTCAAAAAAGAGACTTACAAAGAGTTAAGGGAGAAATACCCACAATTACCGAGTCACTATATTTACACGGCTTGCCAAATGGCTACATCAATTTACAAGAGTTACAGGAAGAGGAAAAGGAAGGGAAAAGCTAAGGGAAAGCCAATCTTCAAAAAGGAAGTCATAATGCTTGATGATCACCTGTTCAAGCCCGACTTGGGAAAAGGAATTGTAAAACTCTCCACTCCAAAAGGGAGAACCAAGTTAGAATTCTATCCAGCAAAGTATCACGAGAAGTTCAAGGGTTGGAAGGTTGGTCAAGCATGGCTGGTAAAAACGCCCAAAGGAGTCTTCATCAACGTCGTCTTCTCAAAGGAGGTTGAAATGAAAGAGCCGGAAGCTTTTGTTGGCGTGGATTTGAACGAGAACAACGTAACCCTTTCCCTCCCGAATGGAGAATTCGTCCAGATTATCACTCACGAGCGGGAGATTAGGACGGGTTACTTCCTAAAGCGGAGGAGGATTCAGAGGAAAATACGAGCTGGCAAGAGAAGAAAGGAACTCCTCGAAAAGTATGGTGAGCGAGAGCGGAACAGGCTGAACGACCTTTACCACAAGCTGGCTAACAAAATCGTTGAGCTGGCTGAGAAGTATGGTGGGATTGCATTGGAGGACTTGACTGAGATCAGGGATTCAATAAGGTATTCGGCTGTGATGAATGGTAGGCTCCACAGGTGGAGTTTTCGCAAACTCCAGTCAATCATCGAGTACAAGGCTAAATTGAAGGGTGTTAGGGTTGTTTTTGTTAATCCTGCTTTTACTTCGTCCCTGTGCCCGGTATGTGGGGAGAAATTAAGCCCGAATGGACACAGGGTTTTGAAGTGCTCGAAGTGTGGTTTTGAAGCGGATAGGGATGTGGTCGGGAGTTGGAATATTTGTTTAAAAGCCTTGAAGATGTGGGGAGTCTCCGTTCCCCCCGAAAGCCCTCCTATGAAGACGGGAGGAGGGAAGCCTACCCGCTATGAAATTAACACTCTACACACAATTAACGGGTAGGCAGAACGGAACGCCGTAAAAGAGGACAAAACCACACCAAGATTATTCTAACACTCAAACGGTACTGTTAGAATAATCTAATATGCCCAGCAAAGGAGTGGTTTTGTCCTCTTAGGGTATTATCAAAAGTGCTCTCCTTATCCCAACAGTACCCTCTTAACCATCAAAAAAGCTTTAACCTAATTGAACATAGAAGTACTAAAAGAGACACTGGTGATAAAAATGGGGTTATTTTCATTTGGTTCTAAGAGAGGTAAAGTAAGAAAAATGCTTGAAAATGAGGAGATGCAGGAGGCTGTAAATCAGGCTTTAAAAGATAAAAAAGTCCTTGATGCTCTGATAGAGCTCCTAGATGATAAAGTACCGGGAATTAAAGGGGACTCCCTCCTAATATTGACCCAGGTTATGGAGATAGATAAAAAGAAAGTAAAAGGTTACATAGATAGGCTGATTTTGAAGGTTATGGAAGTCTCCAAAACTCGCAACCCGTATGTGAAAGAAAATAGCATGATACTGGCATACAAAATCGCTCAGGAATTCCCTGAAGATGTTATGAAGCGGAAGGAAGAGATAACAAAATCGCTGGATACACTCCTTGAAGAGGGGGACAAAAATGATAAAGCCTTTGCATTACTTATGATAAAGCAGCTGGAGCTCAAGGAGCTCATCCCAAAAGTGGAAGAACTGATGGAAGTTCAGGACAAAGTTCTGCTTCCCTTTGAAGGGTATAAATGGGTTCCCCTTGGGGATATTGCAAAGGAAGTGCTGGAGGGATTAAAATGATGAATGTGAATGTGATAATACTCTTCGCTTTGTTAATCCTGGTTGGATATCTGCTTTTTAAACTTGCAATGGCTGTGTTGAAGTGGCTCGCCATAAACTCAATCGTGGGGCTCATACTGGTGGGTGTACTCAACTTTCTGGGAGTGACACACATACCGCTAAATCTGATTAATTTTCTCATAATAGCCATTGGCGGAGTCGTTGGGGTTTTCATCTTAATCCTTCTCTCTTTCCTCTAACCCCAACTTTTATAAATCCATTTTTTAAGTCCTTTAACGAGAGAAAATCTTCTCGAGGTGATGATCATGTCTCACACATCCGCTGAAATGTATGAGCTGAAGAAAAAAGTGGAGGAACTTAAAAAAATTCGAGGGCGAGCTACAGAACTCGTGTCCCTTTACATACCTGCAGGCTACGATATAAATAAAGTCATGCAGCAGCTTAGAGAGGAATATGGAACAGCCCAGAATATAAAATCAAAGAGCACCCGAAAAAACGTTCTCGGTGCCCTTGAAAGGGCAATGCAGCACTTAAAGTTGTACAAACAAACTCCTCCAAATGGTTTAGCTTTGTTCGTGGGAAATGTTAGTGAGCAAGAGGGTGTGAGCGATATTCAGGTATTTCCCATAATCCCGCCGGAGCCCGTAAATGTAAGGCTCTATCGATGTGATCAAACCTTTGTGACGGAGCCATTGGAAGAGATGTTGCGAGTCAAAGAGGCATATGGTTTGATCACCGTGGAGAAGAATGAGTCCACAATAGGGATTTTGAGAGGAAAGAAAATAGAGCTGGTCGATGATTTACGTTCAACGGTTCCCGGAAAAACAAGAGCTGGTGGTCAGTCCGCCAGAAGGTATGAGCGAATTAGAGAGCAGGAAACTCACGAGTTCATGAAGCGTATAGGGCAACACGCAAATGAAGCTTTCCTTCCACTGCTTGAGAAGGGGGAACTCAAGGGCATAATTATAGGCGGCCCGGGTCCAACAAAAGAGGAGTTTGTTGATGGGGATTATCTCCACCATGAGCTGAAGAAGAAGATTATAGGGGTTGTTGACATCAGTTATCATGGAGAATATGGATTGAGAGAGCTTGTGGAGAAAGCAAGCGACATTTTGGCAGAGCAGGAAGCAGTCAAAGAGAGAAAACTGATCCAGAATTTCTTTAAACATCTCGTAAAGGACACGGGATTAATTACATACGGTGAGAAGGAGATAAGAAAAGCTCTCGAGATGGGCGCCGTTGACACCCTATTGATAAGCGAAGGGTACGACCTCATAAGGGCCAAGGTGAAGTGCAACGCCTGCGGATGGGAAGAGCTCAAGACGATGCACGAAGGCGACTATGATACGTTCAAAAAGCAGATAAAAACATGTCCAAAATGCGGAAGTCAGAACCTCCATTTTGAAAGATGGGAAGTTGCAGAGGAGCTAATAAAAATGGCAGAAGAGATAGGAGCCAATGTGGAAATTATTTCCCTGGATACCGATGAAGGACAGCAGTTCTACAAAGCCTTTGGCGGGTTGGGTGCCTTTCTAAGGTATAAGCTCCAGTGAGAGCAAAAGGTGCTTCACCCTTTCTTTAACCTCTTCTCCATCCATTATGTATGGAGGTCTCAAAACCGGTTTTATTGAGAAGCCTCTTAAACTCATGGCGAGCTTTATTGCCGAGCCAAAGGACGATGCTAAATCATAGATCCTCGAAAGCTGGGCAAGCTTTCCGGCATATGCAATGGCATCATCAAAGTTTCTTTCCTCAAAGGCTTTGAAGGCTCTCAAATGCAACTCAGGGGCAAAGTTTGCACATGCCATAATTCCACCATCACCGCCAAGCATGAGCGTATTTAAAAAATGCTGATCCAAGCCTGTGAAAACCTTGAAGTCCTTCCTCTCACCTTTAACCTCAGATATAACGTCTCTTACATGGTTTATGCTGTCTATTGTCTCTTTAATTCCAGCTATGTTTGAGTACTCCAAAGCTAAGCGCTTTATAAGGGATACTCTCAAGGGATTCGCACAGCTTGGGATGTTGTAGAGGATTATAGGAATATCCGTACTCCCAGCTATTAGGGAATAGTGTTTGAAGAGGGCTTCCTCATTGAGCGGACAGTAGTAGGGAGGGGCAATAACAACGTAGTCGGCTCCGATGTCTCGGGCATGCCTTGTGAGTTCAATTACCTCAAAGGTGTTCGTGGAAGCTGTTCCCACGAGATAGAAAGCCGAGTTCACAAGTTCTCTCCCCCTCTCCGCCAGAAGCTTCATCTCCTCTTTGTTTAAGCTGGTAAATTCTCCCGTTGTGGCATTCACAAAGATTCCATGTACTCCGACTTTCTGGAGGTACTCAATGTGCTCCTCAAGAGCAGAAAAGTCTATGGAGTAGTCCTCATTAAAGGGTGTTACAAGGGGTACTATAACTCCTCTCATGAAACCACCAAAGAGAATATTCTTTGAAGTATTTAAAGATTAAGAAGAAAAAAGCTCAGTACGAAACCTCGTACTCGAATGTCACACTTTCCTTTTCACCGGGCTTCACGGTTACCTTGAACTCGACATAGTTTGCGGTCTCCTCTATTGGACTCTCACTCGAACTCAAAATCTTCCCGCGCCACTTATAGTGTCTTATTATGATCTCTTTGGTTTCATTTCCAAAGTTCTCCACACTGATCTCCACCTTATAGTAGGTGCTTCTCTCGTAGTTTTTCTGTTCGAGAATTTTCGTTTCTCCTTTAAGATCAATATCCTTGCCTAGCTTGAGTCTCAAAGTATCGCCCTTTGGTGTGTGATCGATCCACTGCTCCCCTATTAGCACGTTTTTACCTTCCATCTCCTTATATATCTCCACTATACCTGCAGGGAGCACTTTGTCTGTTTTGAGAGATATTATCTCGTAGACATCCCCTTGCTGTGTATAAGGATAACTCTCGTAGAGATATTCTCTCTTAAACTCCCTCTCCTGACTCACATAAGGAATGAGCTTTTTCTCAAAGGGGTTCACATCGATAATCCCGAGCTTATAGAGGTAGAATGCCTCAAGCTTCTGAGGCTCCATGGGTTTCACTGGGGCTGGAACTTCTGCCTCCGCTTTAGCCATCATATCCCTGAAGTATACGGGAGGTTGATAGAATTGAACGTTGCCCGAAACTAGGAGGACGTCCACATCTTCAAAGCTTTTGTTTGTAGGGTTATCAATCAAAACATAACCCTGAAGGAAAGCCTTATCACCAAGATAGAGCTTGTATCTTGAACTCCATCCAATGTTGGCAACCCTGTAGATGAGTTTGAACTTATATTCTCCCTCTTCCTTTGCGTTTATAACCGCGTAGGTCTTTGCCTTCCTCTCACCGTTGAGCTTCGAGGCTTTGAAGTAAGCCACCTCCTGGGGGTCAATTAGGTAATATCCGTCTCCCTGGATGGTAATCTTCCCATCTTTGTATCCCAGGAATTTACCGCTTATTGTTTCGCCGCTCTTCAGCTTTACCTCCACGTTTTCCCCGATATTGGCTTCAAAAACATTCTTAACATTGAATCCCTGGCTCACAATACCAAGGACCTCTGCTCCCTCGTCAACAGGTTTAAGCGTGATTTCCGCAATTTTTAATCCTTCAATTTCCTCAAGAGGAACTTCGTTGATCCCTGCTTTAAGTTTGAAAGTAAGCTCCTTCTCAACAACACCTATTTTCGCCGAATCATAAAGGACGAGGCTTCCGCTTTCTCCTGCGGCTTTACTGCCCTGAAAAGCCACCATAGCCAGTAGAATCAAAACAAAAGGAAGTGCAATTAAAGCCTTAACTTTTCTTTTCATCTTTATCACCAATGAATAGTAGGGCATCATAGTATTTATAACGTGATGACTGCTTCAAAGGAGTTTGAAGTGAACAGCTGCTGTAGTGTTGAGCGTCTCTGTTGAAGGAATTGGTATTGTTTTTACCTTGGGTTTTCTTCTAATTTCTACGTTTTCGGATCTCACTTGGATTTCATTAGAATCATCAAGAAGACTTAGAGACAAAACCAAATAAACATCCAGTGAATGGCAAATCCTTTTAAAATCTCTCCCAATTTTAACATGGTGATGCTAATGAAAGTGGTGTTGGGAAGCGGTGCTCAGCATATGCGTGATGAGTTTTTGGCCAAAGCCGCAGGTTATGACAAGGAACTCGTAGAGACCGAGATAAAGACCTTCCCTGACGGAGAAAAGTATGTGAGGGTTCTGGGGGAAGGGGATGAAGCCATAGTTGTCCAGTCAACCTTCAGGCCTCAAGATGAGCACTTAATGGAGCTACTCCTTTTGGGAGACGCCCTCAGGGAGAAGGGATTTAAACATCTTAAAGCTGTGGTCCCATATTTAGCATATTCAAGACAGGACAGGGTAACAAAAGAAGGAGAACCTATTAGTGTGAGGGCGGTTTTAAGGACTCTCTCGCTTTATTATGATGAGTTCTACGTCTTCGACCTCCACAACCCTGAGACCCTTAAATTCTTTCCAAAGAAAGCCGTGAACTTAAGTCCTGCAAAGGCTATAGCCAGATACTTCAAGGAAAAGCTGGAGAATGGAATTATTTTGGCTCCGGACAGGGGTGCTTTGGAGAGAGCGAGAGCTGTTGCTGGGGAACTTGGCTTGGAGTTCAGCCACTTTGAGAAAAAGCGCATCTCTCCAACAGAAGTCCAGATGCAGCCCGTGGATGTTGATGTTAAAGGAAAGAACGTTCTCATAGTGGATGATATAATAAGTACCGGCGGAACCATGATAAGGGCCGCTAACCTCCTTAAGGAAATGGGAGCTGGCAAAGTTTTCGTTGCTGCAACGCACGGAGTATTTGCGAAGGGAGCCATAGAGCGAGTTAGCAAAGCCGTGGACGAGCTTGCAGTTACAAACACAATCCCAACAGAGGTCAGCAAAATAAGTTTGGTGGAGGAGATTTTAAAGCTCTAACCCTACCTCTACCTCTGATTCTACTCCTCCCTTCTGCTCATCTTGTTTACGAGCATTGAAGTTGCCCATGTTTTTACATCTTCATCGAGGATATCATTTATCAGGTTTAAGGCTCTTGGAATATCCCCTCTTTCCGCTATCTTTAATGCAGCTTCAGCTTTAATTTTGGAGCGGTTGGAAACATCGGGTATCAGCTCGCCCAGCTTTAGGGCATCCTCAAACTTTCCAAGATTTATGAGCTCGAAAGCAAGGCTCATAAGGGCCCTGATCTTTGCATCAGTATCAAGCTCCATTATCGCTTCTATGGCTTCTTTGAGAGCCTCCTCATAATCGACTCCTCTCTTCGCCATCTCAACGACTATTTTGGAATATGACGTAGCCTTTATACCCTTGTCAGGAATTCCACGTGCAACCTGAAGAGCCAAATCGAAATCACGCTTTTTCAGGAGCCCGTTTATAGTTTCATAAAGAGCCCTAGATTGGTACCACTCCTGCATTTTCCCACCAAATGTAATGCGCGCTCTTAGGACTTAAACTTTTTGAACAAACCAGCTCTCAAGAGTCCTCTGCTTTCCTTTTTCTATGGCTTTTTTGAGTCTTTCAAGTCCGTGTTTAACCCTCTCCTCGCTGAAATCGTGTTCATCACAGAGGAACTTTAAAATTCCCTCCTCATCGGGCATCTTCCACTCAAGTTCGTACTCATCCGTAACCGGAGGATTCATGAAGAATTCTTTGATTTTATAGAGATCAACATCGCTCTCCCTGTTGTATCTGGATAGAACATCCCTCTTATATCTAACGAGCTCCAGGGCTTTCTTCGGTCCGATCCCCTTTATACCCCCGGGGTTGTAGTCGGTTCCAACTAGAATCGCCATCTCAATGAGTTTTTCCCTGTCGATTTTAAGAGTTTTGAGAGCCTCCTCGAGAAGCACAAGCTCGGGTTTAACCTCCACATATATGCTTTTTCCGGGGAGTTTGCGTCTCCCGGTGATGGTCACGTTTCTCACAAGCCTGGGTGCTCCAAAGAGAAGTGAGTCATAGTCTTGAGATGCTGAAGCGTAAACCTTTCCCTTGAGAGCCATATACGCAGCTTGTGCTTCTCCCTCACTCGGTGCCTGAATAACGGGGATGCCCATCAATCGAAGGAGCCTCTTGGCATCCTCTATGAGGAGCTCATTTACCTTGGAAGCCCGCTGGGCATATTTTTTGGCTTCTTCAAGCTCTCCCCTTGCGAGGGCCTCCTCCCACTTTTCCATCGCTTCTTCCCTAGCTTCTTTCCTTCTCTCCAGTTCCTTTTTCTTCAGATCAGGTGGTTTTCCATCGAAAACATATGCCGGCTTTATACCGCTCTCTATGAGATTTATGTTTCTGTAGAAGAGTCCCGATAAATGGGAGGTAATTCTTCCCTGCGAATCCATCAAAGGCGTTCCATCCCTCTGCCTTATGATAGATAGGAATTGATAAATTGCGTTAAAAGCATCAATGGCAATTTTCCTTCCGTTGAGCTTCTCAAGTTCTATCTCCTTTCTCGGAATAAGTTCCCCTATCTGGACGCCCATATCACTCACCCGCATTTAATATTCCCCTAAGAGGGATATAAGGTTATCCAAAGTACATCATTATCCAAAACCTCCCGTTAATTTAGCAAATGACGATTACTCTATCGGCAAATTAAGAAGAGAAAAGTTATAACCTTTTTCTCCGAGTTACCTTTGTAAAGTTTATCGAGGTGGAGAATATGGACAATGTGAAGGCGCTTTTTAAGCCGAGGAGTGTGGCAGTCATAGGAGCTTCTGGAAAGCCCGGAAAGATAGGCTATGCCATCATGAAGAACCTCATCGAGTACGGCTACGAAGGGAAGATATACGCCGTCAACATCAAGGGCGGGGAAATAGAGATAAGCGGAAGAAAGTTCCAAGTATACAAGAGTATTCTTGATGTTCCCGATGAAGTTGAGATGGCGGTTATTGTTGTCCCCGCAAAGTTCGTTCCTCAGGTTGTCGAGGAATGCGGCAAGAAAGGTGTTAAAGCCCTTCCGATAATAAGCTCAGGCTTTGGTGAGCTGGGAGAAGAGGGCAAAAAGGTAGAGGAAGCCCTCGTCGAGACCGCCCATAAATACGGGATGAGGATCCTCGGTCCAAATATCTTCGGTGTTGTCTACACCCCAACAAGGCTCAACGCCACATTTGGTCCAACCGATGTCCTCCCCGGAAAGCTCGCCCTCGTCTCCCAGAGCGGTGCTCTTGGAATAGCCCTTATGGGATGGACAATCCTTGAGAAGGTCGGCCTCTCAGCCCTCGTTAGCATTGGAAACAAGAGCGATTTGGACGATGCAGACATGCTCGACTACTTTGAGAATGATGAGAACACAGGAGCCATCTTAATTTATATGGAAGGTGTTAAAGATGGAAGGAAGTTCATGGAAACCGCAAGGAGAGTTTCAATGAAAAAGCCGATCATTATCATAAAGGCGGGAAGGAGCGAGCGCGGTGCTAAAGCCGCGGCATCACATACAGGTTCATTAGCTGGTGCTGACAGTATTTATAGTGCCGCATTCAAGCAGAGCGGCGTTTTAAGGGCTTTAACAATAGGTGAAGCCTTTGATTGGGCAAGAACACTAAGCAACCTCCCAGAGCCCGAAGGGAAGAACGTCGTCATACTCACAAATGGCGGTGGAATAGGTGTTATGGCCACAGATGCAGCTGAAGAAGAAGGACTTTACCTATATGATAACCTCGAAGAACTAAAGGTCTTCGCAAACCACATGCCTCCCTTTGGAAGCTATAAGAATCCTGTCGATTTGACGGGTATGGCAGACGCTAAGGCATATGAGGGTGCAGTTAGGGATGCACTTGCAAATCCAAACATGCACGCCATTGCGGTTCTCTACTGCCAGACTGCAGTCCTTGATCCAAGGGATCTGGCGGACATCGTAATAAGGGAGTATGAAGCCAGCGGGAAGAAGAAGCCCATAGTGGTCGCAATCGTCGGTGGAATTGAAGCCAAGGAAGCCATAGATGTGCTCAACGAAAAAGGTATCCCGGCATATCCAGAACCTGAGAGGGCAATTAAGTCACTTGCAGCCCTCTATAAATGGAGCAATTGGAAGAAGAGCAAGAGAGTGTGAATCTCTTTTTCCCCATTTTTAAAACAATCATAAGGATTTTAATCTTCTTCTTCCATAGTTTAATGGGATGCATATGCTCATAGCTTTTATAAGTGATATTCATTCGAACCTCGAAGCCCTTGAAGCAGTGTGGCGGGAGGTAAAGAAAGCCGATGTTATCCTCTGCATGGGCGATTTGGTGGGCTATGGGGCAAATCCCAATGAGGTTGTGGATTTCTTTAGAGAGGAAATGAAGAAGAGGGAGATAGTCTGCGTGAGAGGGAATCACGATAATGCCATAGCCTTCGGTGTTGAATGGGGATTTAATCCCTATGCAAGGGAAGCAGTCAGATGGCACCAAAGGATTATGCGGACGGAAAATCTCGAATTCCTTAGAAGACTGCCCGTAAGGCAGCTTTTCACAGACGATAATGGAGATACATACCTTTTAATCCACGGTTCCCCAAGGGCTCCTCTAGATGAGTACCTATTCCCTTGGCTTCCGGATAGTGAGTTTAGGGTTGTGCTGAGCTATATGAAGCAAAAAAATCTGGTTGTCGGGCATACTCATGTCCCCATGCTCCGTATAGTTGACGGACGAAGGATAATAAACCCCGGAGGGGTCGGACAGCCGAGGGATGGGGACTGGAGAGCGAGCTATGCAATGCTTGAGACAAAAAAGGGGGAAATTGAATTCAGGAGAGTAGAGTACGATGTTGAAGAAGCCGCGAGGAAAATATTAAACGCAGGCCTGCCCCAATTTCTGGCTTACAGACTCTATGAAGGATATTAAATAAATAGTAATCACTCGTGATGGAGCCTCTCCTTTATGGTGCTTATCCTCCTGAGCTTTGACTTCACGGCGAGTTTTGCAGAATCTACTATGATGACTTCACCTATGCTCTTAACGGAGTTTATCGGAATCAGCAAAAGGCCCTCGTGATCAGTTACAAATTCACTCACATCCAAATCCTCATCCGGCTCGGCTACTATGACCAAAATATCCCCTGTCTCCTCGTCGAAGCTCAGATCATATACCCACCCAAGTCTTATACCCGTATCGGTGATTATTTCAACATCCCTAAGCTTTGAAGCTTTAATCTTCACCATCTTTGCCACCTCATATCGTTAAATCAATCTAAGAGTTATTTTGTCCACTTTTCATATATAAATCCTTTCCTCAAGAATTGAAAAGAAGAGGAAGAATCAACCCGTGAAGTAGTCAATTTCTCTGTATCTCTCTTTCCTCTCAACCCTTCTGCTCTTCTCAAAGTTCTCATAGTACTCGAGCATGTACTTCGTGATGCTGGGCTTGATCTTCTTCATGGCTTCCTCAAAATCCTTCTTCCTTACACGAAGCCTCTCCAACAGCTCATCACCCAGCTCTTCCATTTCCCTTCCGGCAACAGCTCTCCTTAATGTCATTAAAGCCGCTTCCCTAACTAGAGCTTCTAAATCTGCTCCACTGTAGCCTTCCGTCATTTTTGCAATTTCCTTCAAATTGACGTCTTCTGAAAGGGGTACCCTCCTAGTATGTACTCTCAAAATCTCCAGCCTCGCCCTCTCATCAGGCGCAGGAACAAGAATCAACCTATCAAACCTACCAGGCCTCAACAAAGCAGGATCCAAAATATCAGGCCTATTAGTCGCAGCAACAACCACAACCCCACTATTCTCCTCAATACCATCCA
>NZ_JBMXHE010000073.1:0-2279 GCF_053987695.1 Palaeococcus sp. (in: euryarchaeotes) | reverse complement strand
GGGAATGGCATTCTATTGTATATCCTCTCGGGAAGACCAAGCTCTCTAGCGACTTCTCTAACCTCATCTTTGTATAAATCCCTCAGCGGCTCGATTAGCTCTAAGTTGAGCCTCTCAGGCAAACCACCGACATTGTGGTGGCTCTTTATCTTTCCTTGGCTTTCAATCCAGTCCGGAGCTATGGTGCCTTGAATTAAGAAGTCAGCATTTATTTCATTGGCAACCTCTTCAAAGACGTCTATGAAAACTTTCCCGATTACCTTGCGCTTCTCCTCTGGGTCAACTACTCCTTTCAACGCTTCAAAGAAGCGCTCCTGAGCGTCGACGTAGATGAGGTTTAAGCCAAACTCGTCCCTAAATGTCTTTATGACGAACTCTGGCTCTCCCTTCCTCAAGAAGCCGGTGTTAACGAAGACGGCATAGAGCTTATCACCGATAGCTTTGTGCGCTAAAATTGCACATGTTGAGCTGTCAACTCCTCCTGAGAGTGCTATAATAGCCTTTCCATCCCCAACCTTTTCCCTAACTTCATTTACCTTTTCATCTATGAAGCTCTCCCACATGCCAATCACCTTTACTTTCTTCTGCATAAAATTTAACCATTTATAAGGCTATTTATCATGTTTATGTCAAAATATCATCCGGCCTATCTTCCTCTATAGCCTGCTTTATTTCCCTCGCAATTCTCCGCCCCGTGCTCATGGGGAAATCATAGCGGAGCCAAGTGTATGGCGAACCGTTAACGAATGGATTCGTCCCCGCGACTATTCTAGCGGAAATCTCAAAGACGACAAACTCCATTTCGTCTGTGAGTATAGTTTCCAAGCAAAACGGACCCCAAAGGCCGCCCATAATCTCTTCAGCTGCTTTAACAGTCCTCTCTCCCATTTCCATAACTTCCATAAGGAGGCTCTCCCTCAGGACTATGGGAATGTTGCCAACTACAACGTACGAGTTTTCAAAGTCAAGCTCGAGCTGGTCTTTAGCTGAGATTCTCCCGATGCCATCTACATTGGTCTCATATCGCCTATCAACACTCATCAGCTCAAGCTCGCCATTGAGCTTTGAATAGAAGTAGTGCGGATAAATTGGGACTCCAAGGATATACTCCTGAATCTGCACACCTTTAAGGTCATCCTTACTATTAATGCCCGCCTTTTGGGCCTTTTCCCAAAAGTCTCTCGAATCTTTGGCCAAGAAGTAGCCCTTACCACCTTTAGCACCGTGAAACTTCACGATGACGGGCTTATCTATGTCGTCTGGGTCTTTATAAACCCTCGGAACCTTAAGATTGGTCTTCTGAAGCCATTTTCTCTCTAAACTCCTATCGCTCTCCCACCTAAGGACAGCTTTGTTACCGTAGTACGGGACTTTCATGGATTCAACCCTTTCAACACCCAAATGAGCTACAAATGAGCCATGTGGGACTATTATGACTTTCTTTTCTAAAAGCTCTCTCTCAGGATATTCACCAACTAAAAACTCATCGGCAACTGGAAAGTATTTTGTGTAGAGCGGCTTAACTCTCTCCTTTCCAAAGATCACAGTCTGAAAGCCTTCATCCTTAGCTCCTTTGAGAATCTGAAGGGCAGAGTGGGAAGCATAAGTGCCTATTTTCCACTCCATTTCATCACCAAGAAAATGTTAAAAATTAGAATTTAAAAGTTTTGTTTTTACAAAAAATGTAAAAATCACTCTTGGATTACCTTGACATCCAGATTCTGAAAATGCCTGTCAAATGTGTATATCTCCTCAATACCGAGTTCCTTCATTTTTAAATATGCCAGAGCATCGTTTACGCTTATTCTTTTTTCTTTAGAAATCAGCACCGCCCTTAAGTAATCCTCCACGTAGAGGTAGAGAAGCTTGATATTTTCAGCAAGGAGCATGCTTTCTAAAAAGTTTATGGCAGTTGTTAGGTTTACCTTCGCCTCCAGGATGTTCGCAATCTCACTCAGGTGGATTAGGGTTGTTGCAACTTTTTCTCCCCTCTCTATCCTCAGGAGGATTTTCTTGGCGTGTTCTTTCCTTTTAAGAAGTTCTTCATCTGTGCTTCTCCTCGGTTTTATCATTGCATAGAGAAACACGTTGCTGTCGATGAATCTCATTCATATTCCTCCGCAAGCTCTTTTAAAAGTTCTTTTTCAATATCTCCCTCTTTTTCCACTTCAATTATGTCAAAGAACTCCGAGAATTTTGGTTTTTTCCTTGGTAGGATCTCTATCCTATCTTCAAATTCAACCAGGATGACCTCATTACCCCATTTTTTGCGCCATTCC
>NZ_JBMXHE010000072.1:0-4958 GCF_053987695.1 Palaeococcus sp. (in: euryarchaeotes) | reverse complement strand
GTATTCATCCACGATTGGTTTGATTAGTTTCCTTATCGCATTTATCTCTTCAAGGTATTTATCCACCAAATCCATAATTCAGCTGGATTATTGTCAATTTATATTACTTTTGGTGGGAACTAAGGTTTGTTAATTTATATTACTTTTGGTGGGAACTAAGGTTTTATGTTTAAATATATTTACGATTAAGTGTTTATACACGATTGGCAGAGTTGTAAATCCAAGGTGTTCTCACAACGAAGTACATGCTAGAAGTCCTAATTTTCCTCAACTAAAAAAGCACTAACTCCACGCCAAAGTAAAAAGGTTATTACAGTCGCACATGCCCCAAATTCCCGCCAGAAAGCTTTTCGAAATCTTCCAGATCCCAGACTAGAAGGCCCCCTCTTTCTAATTTTTCCCTGCCCACAATTTTTTTCGCCACTAGTCCGTAACTCTTCTCCCACTCATCCAGCCCCACAAGCTCACTTTTCCTCTCCAAATCCCTCAAAATTCTACTTCCATCCTTTTCTCTAAGCTCCTTCCACTTAACTTCTATAAAGAGGGCTCTTTTCTCCCCTTCGTCGAGGGCAACCAGGTCGATCTCCTCTTTCTTGTGCCACCACCTGCCAATTTTTGTGAAACGGAAAACCCCTGCCTTGTTCAGCTTGAAGATAAGCTGCCTCACAACATCCTCGAAGATCCTTCCGACATGCGCGGGAAGGTCGTCCACGACCTTGTTCACGAGCAACTCTCCCTGATTCGTCTCGATGAGGTCTATATTTGGATGAACGTACCGGAACCAGAATGTGAAGTAGGGATCGTTGATGTAATATCGCCCTCTCCTGCTCTTCCTACTCGCCGTCACCGGTGTTTCCCTCCTTACAAGCTCAAGCTCAATCAGAACCGAGAGGTACTTGCCGATGAGGGACCTTTCAAGGCCGGTTTCAGCCATTATCTCTCCGAGCGTCGTCTTCCCCCTTGCTATCGCTTCCATTATGGCGAAGTAGTTCCTGGGTTCATCCAGCTCCTCTCTGAGTACGAAGAACGCGTCACCGTAGAGGAATGAATCCGGCTTGAAGTAGTAGTCACTCAGGTTCTCCTCCAAGCTTTTATCATCGCTGAACTCGAGGAGGTAAGCAGGAGTCCCGCCCAAGATGCTGTAAGCCTCCACGAACTCTTCCATAGAGTACTTAGGAAGGAAACTCCTCGCATTGAAGAAGTCAAGTGGGTGGAGCTTTAGCTGTCCGGTCCTTCTTCCGTAGATTGGGCTCCTGTAGCCGAGCAGCTTTTCCATCATGGAAACGCTCGAACCGCAGATTACGAGGTACAACTCCTCCTTCGAAAACTTCAGGTCCCAGTATTCCTGCAGGATTGACGGCAGGGACCTGTCACCTTTGACAAGGTAGGGAAACTCATCTATCATCACAACAACCCTCTTTTCCCTCGATTTCTGATGCAGATACTCAAAAAACGCGTCCCAGCTCTGGAATGGGTTTTTTCTCAGCAGCTCGTCACCGAACGATTCGGCCAGCCTCTCCGAAAACCTCTTTAGATTGTCCAGTTTGCTCGTTTCCCTTGCGAGGAGGTAAATCCCACCGTTTCTTCGGATGAACTCTAGCAAAAGTGCGGTTTTTCCCACCCTACGCCTACCGTATACTACGATAAATTCAGCTTTCCCACTATTGAGTCTCCTCTCCAAGAGGTCGAGCTCCTCGGTCCTGTTCACAAACATTTTACTTCACAGTAATTTACTCAAAAGTAAATTACTTAAGAGTTTCGTTTATGGCTTCTGGATAGCAGCGTGCATTTGATTGACAGAGGTTGTGATATGTTCGTCAAACCACTTATACACTTAAGTGTCTTAACAGTGTACTAGACTGGCGTGCTTAGAATCTCATAAAGATGTAAGCAAATTAGCTACTACTTTAAATCTCCCCCTAACTCTAAAACAGTCACAAAATAAAGATTTCATTCTGCCAAGTTAACCACGCCACGTAACTCTAAAGACTGCTGAATTTCCGCCCATATCAACAACTATTAATTAGAAAAAATTATATCTGAATTCATGGAAATCTATCATGGTTTACCTGAAGAGACCTCATCTTCACTACCCTACCATCAGAGTGGATGAAATTCTGGAAGAAACGGTAAGGCGGTGCGGCAACAAGCCAGCTTTTCTCTACCCCTCCAGAGTATCCTATGAAGAACTTAACATGATGATCAATGGCTTTGCCCAAAGACTGAGGGAAAGTGTTGCACCGGGCGATAGAGTTGCTTTGTATGCTGCGAACAGCATCGAATGGGTGGTTGCATTTTTCGGAATACTGAGGCAGGATGTACAGTTGTTCCCCTCAGCCCCCTCTTCAAGGAGTACGAGCTGGAATTCTACCTTACAGACAGCAACGCAAAGGCGATAGTTGTTGAAGATAGCCTGTACGAGAGAGCTTCAAAGACGGGGATCGAGCTCATAGATATACCGGACTTCAAGCCCGGCTTGTTTGAGCCTGAGAAAAATGGTGATCCGAAGGAGGATTTGGCAATAATCCCCTACACTGCTGGCACCACTGGAGAGCCGAAGGGTGTGATGCTGACCCACTACAATTCTGTATCCAACGCCATTCAGTTTGTAGCCGCATCTGAAATTCATGAGAATGACATCTCGCTCATAACTCTCCCTCTCTACCATTCCTACGCGATGAACATGCTTATGCTTGGAGGAGTATGGGCGGGTTTGAGCTTTGTAATCCTTCCGAGATTCAATGTGGAGGAATTCTGTGAGCTGGTGGAGAAGTATGGAGTTACGGTAATCGGAACAACTGCGGCGATGATAATTTACCTCACAGACTGGCTTGAGAAAAGTCAAGCATATGATTTCATCTCCTGGAGGCTTGCAATAATAGGAGCAGCCCCAGTCCCTCCTGACGTCATGATAAGAATAAAGAAGGTTCTTTCGGAAAAGTGCAACAACAGTCTCCTCATCTTTCAGCACGGTTGGGGGTTGACGGAAGCATCTCCCTGCGTTGCCCTGAATCCCTTCTACGCAAACAAACCGGAAACCCAGGGAATAGCCCTTTCCGATGTGGAGGCAAAAGTTATAGACGAGCATGGGAGAGAACTACCTCTTGGAGAGGTGGGAGAGATAATTCTGAAGGGGCCCAACATAATGAAGGGATATCTCAACAGGGGTGATGAGGGCTTCATCAAGATTAACGGGGGAAAATGGCTCAGATCTGGAGATCTTGGATACATCGATGAAGAGGGGTATCACCACCTCCTAGACAGGATTAAGGAGGTTATCAAGTACAAGGGGCACACGGTTGCTCCCGCAGAGCTTGAAGCCTTGCTGCTCAAGCATCCGGCAGTATTCGATGCTGCTGCTGTTATTGGCAAACCCGATCCTGTTGTAGGAGAGATTCCGAAAGCCTATATAGTTCTCAAGCCGGAATACAGGGGCAAGGTTACAGAAGAGGAGCTTATAGAGTGGGTCAGGGAGAGAATTGCAGAATACAAGAGAATAAGGGAGGTTGAGTTTATCGAAGAAATCCCGCGCTCTCAGGCTGGAAAGGTGCTCAGAAGGATTCTCAAGGAGAGGGAACTACAGAGGATGAAAGGGTAAGTTGATCTATCTATTTTTTGGTAAACCCAACTTTTTACTTATCTGTTGGGCCCATTGGTTAGTTGATTGTATTTGTATTTACATTCGGCTCTTTCAGCCTTACTGTTGCTGAAATCCTCTCCACAGACTTTTAGGTTTGACCCATTTCAAATCTGCAAGCCATTCGGTGGAACCTAGCTACATAAAAGTCTCTCCACCTCTCTTGCTGTATTCACTTCTCTCTTTCGGAAGAGATTTAGCAATATGAGTTAAAATGGAAGAAGATGGCTTTCTCTAAAGGCGTAATAGAGGAAATCAATTCCAAATAGGGCTACGAGCAAAGCAAGAGCAAACAGCAGTGTTTTGTAAATCTTTAGACTGAACCCGCTTAATGAAGTTATTTGTGCAATCGCTGTAAGCCAGGCAAAATCGAGCCACACATGAGTAATATAAAGTAAGGAATATCCAGTGAACCCTCCAATATCCTACAGCCTCCATTATAAGCGGAGAGCCAACACCTGCCCACCAAGCTATGAAGAACAGGTCCAACGCGGATAAGCAGGAATATCTTATTGATTCCAAAGCATATTGCAGATATTTTTGAAAGAGTTGGCAGGGATACGCACACTGTAAAGGGGGTATGGTCCAGAATATCTGTCATATGACTTGCAACGAACACTCCAAGAATGGGATCAGTATCAGAATCTTATAGAATTTTCTGGAGGCAAAGAAAAGCTATCAAAAGATCCGGTCAAATATGCAGTAGAGTATTGTAGACAGGATTTCTTTAGAAAACCCTGTCTTTAAATATTTGGAGAAAATATATCGCTTAGCGTGTTGAAATTATTATACCTTCCATTTTAACTGAGATTATCAGTAAATTAAGCTTAAGTCGTTTATCGGCTATTACAATTAGAATCAGAAAGATTCTTTAGAAGGTCAGCAATTTCACCCCCCATTTCTGTTCTCGCGTAAATTCTTCCTAATTTTTCATTTGGAGTTAAACATTTAACAAGTTCCATTTCTTCAAGCTCTTTTAGTGCCCTGCTCACGTGGGGAAGACTTAAGCTTAATTCTTCAGATATCTGAGTCGGATTTTTTGGTCTATCTAGAGAAAGGATCACTAACTTCCTATTTTTGGATCTTACAACAAAGCTGTATTTTTGCCAATCCATATTACCACCTATGAACTTAGAAATTTATATACAATCCATTACCGATAAATTACCGTTATGTTATCAATCAATTACCAATTAATTACCAAATGCTTGATAATCTCTTGACGAAGAAGGGGAAAGTTAATTATAACTATAATAACAGAAGGAATGATCAATAGCAAATATTACTTAGCTACCAGCTTTAAAAATCTCGTTTGTATGGA
>NZ_JBMXHE010000071.1:0-19534 GCF_053987695.1 Palaeococcus sp. (in: euryarchaeotes) | reverse complement strand
TGGAAAAGTTTACGCTTTAAATCTCATGTTTGTTTAAATAAGCGCTAAAATCAGCCCTGTTCAAATAAGGGGTAAACTCAGCCCGGCTTGAATTGTTTTTTATTTTTTAATTTTTACTCGCAAAAGTGTTCTATTATCCTTTTTATTATTTTTGAAGTCTTTGCTATATCCTTTTTATACACGTAGGGGATCCTAATAACCTCTGCATTGATCCCATGCTTTTTCAGCCCTTCTTTGAGCTTTAAAACATCAAAGTCCTGGTCAGGTCCGAGGGCAATTATGTCTGGTTCTAGCTTTTTAACAAGTTCAAAGCTCAGAGCACCAGGTTCTCCTATTACAACATCATCCACTGGCTTCAGAGCTTTCAACACCTCCGCACGCTCGTACATGGAGTTTATGGGCTCTCTTCCTTTTCTCCTCCTAACAGTCTCATCATGGGCGACTATGACGACTAATTCATCTCCAAGCTTTTTTGCTTGGGTGAGAAAATGGATGTGCCCCACGTGCAGTATATCAAAAACTCCCCCAACCAGAACGCGAATCTTTTTTTCTTGCCTCATTTAGATCACCGGCTTGCGGAGTACACTGTGAGCTCCCAAATTTTATCTTTGGCATGGTGTATGTTTTTAACAGCTTTTCCTCTCTTCTTTTCTATCATTTCTTTGCCGCTCATTAGGGCTATTCCTATCGCCAGGGGTCTCCCAAAATCTTCCTCCACCACAAAAACAAAATCTCCTTCCTTTATTTCCTCATCAGCATCTGTAATGCCTGGTGCCATTACATCGGCGCCGCTCAAGACATATGGAACGGCACCCTGATCAACGACGACCTTTCTCTTCCAGGTTCTCAAGTCCTCCTCATTCGAAATCTCGTAGAGCGTTGAGACCAGGGGGAAAATTAGCCCCTCACGCTTTATGAACCGGGGTTTTCCATTTACAAGTATTATCCTGGTCGTCTTATCGATGGTCGCTATCTCAATGCTGTCTTTCTTTCTAACAAGCTTTTGGGCAACTTCTTCTCCAAAGATATTACCCATATCCCTTATGAGGTTTTTAACATCCTTCTTGCTGAGGAACTGCCTCCCTTTAAACTCCATTCTCTATCTCCTCCGCTATTCTTCTTGCGCTCTCCCCGGGGTTCTTGCTTTTATATATGCTCCTCCCCACAATTATGTAATCAGCGCCGGCTTTTAAAACTTCCACACTTCCTCCCTGGGCGCCAACCCCGGGTGTCAAAATTTTTATCTCTCTATTGAGCCGCTCTCTTATGTATCTCACCCTCTCAGGTCTCGTAGCAGGTGCGATAACTCCAAAGGGCTTCAGTTCATTTGCCATCTCTATGAACCTATCTGTATTTGGTTGAATGAACTCCCTAGCGCCCGGATGGCTCATTTCAACTACAAGTATAACCTCCCCTTCCTCCTGAATTGCCTTTATGCTATCCCTTCCAACGAATGCGTGGGCTATTATGTAATCGGCTCCGACTTCAAAGGTTTTCTTCGCTATGAGCCTGTTTGTGTTGGGGATATCGGCAACCTTAAAATCCGCTATTATTGGCAATCCAAATTTTTTGAGCTCTCCAATTATTCCAAGCCCACTGCCCAAAATTAGGGGCCAGTTGACTTTTATGCCCCAGAGATATTCTTTAGTCTCTTCAGCTATCCTGATGGCTTCTTCCCTATCATAAACATCCAGCGCAAGGATTATCCTCTTCACCCTATCTCCCCCTATTCCGTAATGCTGATAAGTTCCTTGGGAAGTTCATCTCTCTTGAGAAATAGAGCCACATGAAGGACACTCTTCAGTGCTTGATGCCTCTCGCTGCTCCATGTCACGGCTATCAAATCCCCTTCTCTGGCATCAACTTTTAAATCCCGTGCCAGATCAGGAAGTGTTTCCTTTAATGCCCTTCCATCCTCCGGGAACACAATCTCCCCATTTTTCACAACCAAGATCATTGCACCCCGGGCAAAAAAGCGTATTGCCTCGTCCCTGAGTTCAATGCTCTTGAATTCGGGCGGATTATGGACGGCTAGGGCATAGGTGCTCATATTCTCTATCTTCGAAACTACCCTTGGTTCGGAGAATAGCTTTTTAATCTTTTCAAACTCTATCTTCCCCTTTTCACTTAAATAGTGTCCCCTTTGCTTTGATTCAATTAATCCAAGCGATGAGAGTTTTTTCAAAAGCGTCCTAACGCTCCCCTCTCCCAAACCAAGCTCCTCAGAAATCTGCTTCCTCCCCTTCGGTTCCTTCAGTATGAAAAGTGTTGCCACGACATCCTCAAGCGTGAACTCCGGATAGGCTCCCCGTTTCCAGCTCATTTTTTCACCTCTCGAACTTAGTATATTTTTTGATAAATAAAACTTGTGCCCGAATTCCGGATACTGTGGTAATGTCACCAATAATTATGATTCCTCCACAGACCAACCTTTATCCCGGCAGCATGGAATTCCAAAAGGATATAAAAAATGCCGTCGACAAATGATTGATGGAAGCTAAGGATAAGATATCAGACATCATAGAAGCCTATGCCCTTAGAATAAGGGCTCTGGGTTATCCAATTGTTTCCAAGGCTCTGGAAGTGTGGAAATCCCGGATAATGTCTGAAGATGTGGATTTCACCGAAAAGGACGTTCTTTTCGATGAATATCTCCACCTCCTTGCGGATGTTGAACTGAGTAAAATTCCCAGAGAGGATAAGAATAAGCTCCTCCAAACCCTCTGGAAGTGTGGAAGTGAAATTGAAGATGTGCTCGTCAGAGAGGGGTTTATTAAGCCACCTTATCTCTTTATAGGTAAGAAGCCGAGGAGACTCAGGCACATTGTAAGCCCGTGGCTCCTGCTGGGTCTCTTCCTATCCTTCCTCCTCATAGGGATGTCCTTCTCGGTTATATCAAACTTCTCAAATCATGAGACAATCGAGGTCAATGAGACAATCGAGGTTAACCCCATGATATGCGAGCATGAGGTCTACTGGAGGTACAACTTCCAGAGGGCTATTTATTGTGTTTTCCAGGGGAACACATTAAAAGAGGTATCAAAAATTGCCCAAAGTTTGAAGGGGAAGAATGAACTCCAGACATGCCATAACATATTATCACTAACCGCCCAATTTCCCTATGATCCAACGAGGGAATTTAGGAACGATGTCTTTATTCAGACCCCTATGGAGACCCTTCAAATGAGAAGCGGTATATGTAGCGATTTTGCCCTACTTACAGTCGCTCTCCTACTTGATAATAATATAAGTCCAGTTTACCTTCTTCATGTAGAGTTCAAGCGGGATATTCCGGGAGGAGGTCATGCGGTAGCGGCTGTGAATATAAATGGCACCTACTACGTCTTAGATCAATATCCGCCGCCTAAACCTCTGTATGAGTTCCTCTCAAACTTTGACGGGATCAAGGAGATTTCGAAAGTTACAATCTATGAGGTAGATAAAAACCGGGGTATCAAAAAAATCAGGATTCTGAAAGCTAGGGAGTATAGAAACAATCCAGTTCCCTATTTCATGCTTCTACTAGCTTTTGGAATCGTGTGGAAAAAGAGGGAAGATTGGATCTTTATCTAGCCCTTCTCTTTCTGTTGCACTCCATATTCAAACAAACCTCATATTCCCTATTTCCCTCTTTGATTTTTACTATGGGAGCATTTCCACATTCGGGGCAAACTTTCCCTGTCGGTATAATCTCCCCCCTTTGGAGGAGAGGATATGTAACGTTGCAGTTTGGCCAGTTCGAACATCCAACGAAGCGTTTTCCCGTTCTCCTGTTATAGCGAACTATTAAGTCACCTCCACACTTAGGACACTTGCCCACTACCAAGGGTTCCCTTTTCTTCAACTTGCTTTCAGCACCTGCTTTGATTTCCTCCTGTTCTTCAAGGCTGAGCTCTCTAGCTTTACTCGCTTTTGATCTGGGCTTTGTATTATTGTCTATAAGCTTTTCAAGGAGGGCTTTTCCTATTTCGAGCTCTCTCTCTTTGAATTCCTTCAAAATTCTGGTGAGCTGCTCCCGGGCGTTCTCAATCACCTTTTCCTTCTCAATTTTGCGCTGCATTATCTCTTCCATCTTCTCCTCAAAGGATCGGGTGAGTTCAACGCTTACAATACTCGGTACACTTCTCTCAAGAGCATCAACGACCTTCATACCAAGAGGCGTCACCCTGATTTTTCGTTTTCCCTCAATATATCCCCTTGAATAAAGGGTTTCCAGAATCTGGGCTCTTGTAGCCTTGGTTCCTATCCCCAAATCCTCCATCTTTTTAATAACGCTTGCTGGGGAATATCTTGCAGGAGGCTTTGTTTTCTTCTTTTCACGCTTTATTTGAAGGACATTTACAGATTCACCCTCTTTAAATGTGGGCAGCAAAACATCATCGAATTTCACATATCTGCCGTAGATCTTGAGCCATCCCTCTCTCAACGTGCGGGCACCGCTGAGAATAAAGCGGTGATTGTTTGAGCGTATAAATACCTTCATGATTTCCCTTAAAGCAGGATCCGCAAAAGCCGATAAAAACCTCCTGACGATTAAATCATAGATATTCTGCTCATCCTTGCTAAGATCTCCGGGTTTTGGTATCTCCCCCGTAGGATAAATTGCAGGGTGGGCGGGATCATCTTTTTTACCCTCTACAGGCTTTAGAACTCCTTTCCCCAAAAGTCCATGTGCATGGGGCTTATACTCCGGCATCTTTGCAAGGTTCTGAAGTATGTTCCGAAAGTTCAGGTTTTTTGGAAGTTTTTGGGAGGAAGTGCGGGGATATGAGCATAGACTGCGCTCATACAGGCGCTGTGCAATCTCCAGTGTCTTTTTTGGCGAATAACCAAAGGCAGAGTATGCCTCTCTTTGGAGGGTCCCCAAATCGAAGGGATGAGGAGGTTTTCGCTGTTGCTGGTTTACTTCAATTTTTTCAACAAAAGCAGGTCCCTTCCTTGCCTCACCAACTATGCGCTTTGCCTCATTCTCATCGAGGATGCGCTCTTTCTCATAATTTGCGGTGTACTTTTTCCCGTCCTTCTCAAGAACCATCCTGATGACCCAGTAGGGAGTGGGTTTGAAGTTTGCTATCTCCTTCTCCCTCTCCACGAGGAACTTTAAAGTGGGTCCCTGGACACGTCCGGTTGAGAGCACCACCCACTTTCCGCTCGCTCGTCTTAAAGCGGAGCTCAATGCTCTTGAAAGGTTCACACCCCAATACCAGTCCAGAACATGTCTGGTTATCCCGGCATCTGCCATTCCAAAGTTTATGGTGGGCTCGAGGTTGTACCATGCTCTTATTAGGTCTTTCCTTGTTAATGCCGAGAACTTCATGCGCTTTGCCTTCGATGGGTCGACACCGCAGGCGTATTTTAGGGCGGTGTATCCAATTACCTCACCTTCCGTATCATAATCGCACGCCACGATGAATTCATCTGCCTGCTTGGCCAGAGCCGCGAGCGTTTTAACGTAATCCCTCACATAGCTCTTGCCCTTCTCGGCAGAATAAACAGGAACCCATTCTATATCAAATATGGGGTAACCATAGACTTTTATCTTGGGTGCCAGAGTGTAGAGATGCCCAACGGCGGGTGCAACTATGACCTTTTTACCATCTCTCATCAGTTCATAATAGGGTACTTTATTCATGCTCTTTCTGATGGGTTTTCCCTCAGCAAGGGCATATGCAATTTTTTTGGCTACGTTTGGCTTTTCTGCTATTATCAGAGTCGTCATGTTGACCTCCCCCATAAAATAGAAGTCCATGTTTAAAAAGTTAGCCGAGCTCGAAGGGGAGCTTCAGCCCGAGTTCTTCGGCTTTTTCCTTTATCCTTTCCAAGGGAACTATGGCGCTTCTTGCACCGATCCTCTGCACGGTTAAATATGCCAGAAGGGTTCCGAGGAGTGCGGCATCCTTAAGCTCCCATCCATTCAGAATGCCGTAAATTATGCCAGCATCGAATGAGTCGCCAGCTCCCGTCGTATCCAGCACGTTAGCATGCAGCTTTGGGGTTGTGCAGATATCTCCATTTTCATCTCTAATCAATGCCCCGCCGCCGTTAAGCGTTACTATCACGTTCTTCGCCTTCACGTCCGTGATCCTATTGAGTTCCCCAAATTTCCGTCTGAACTCATCCTCATTCATCAGCAAGTATGTTACATTCTCCTCCACTTCTCCCGGAAGTTCCGCTTCCCCTATATCCAAAGAAACGCTTATACCCCCCTCATAAGCAAAGCTCACGGCATCCTCTATTATCTCCTTTGGATTGGAGGACAGATGGATGTGGCGTGTATTTGATAGATATTCAAAATCGAGCTCCTTGTAAGCATTTGCACCGCTGAACTTCACAATCCTCTTATCCTCACCCTTTATCATTGCAATCGCAACTCCAGAATAACCCCTGACAATTTTTATCCTTGACGTATCAACGCCAATTTTTCTGAAATAGTTTATATGTGCCTCTCCAATCTCATCACTTCCCACGGCACCTATAAAACCTGTTTTCAAACCCATGACAGCGAGCCAAGAAATGGTGTTTGCTGCGGCTCCGCCCAAACCAAAGAACGCGTCCTTAGCCGGGAGTTTCTCATGAAACCCGGGGAATCTGTCCACGAGCATGATTATATCATAGTTCAAATTACCTATTCCCACAACATCCATGTTCCCACCCTTAACTCTAACCTATGCATCTCCTTGGATTTAAGCTTTCCCTTGCTCTGACTTGGGGAGATCGGAGCACCAAGGTTTCCTGAGATAACATTTTTAACTTTAAATCTGCAATGTTAAGATATGAAATTCCTGGTTATAGGACATCTTACGAGAGATATTCTGATAAAAGGGCGAAGACGTTCTGAGAGGGTTGGAGGGGGTGCCTATTACTCCGCTCTGGCTTTATCAACCTTTGGAGAGGCTACGGTCTTAACCAAACTTGGAGGGGATTTTCCGAAACAGTTTTTGAATGAATTTGAGAAGAGGGTCAAACTCATGGTGCTCCCTTCAAAGGAGACCACGACCTATGAACTAACGTATTTAAATGAGAATGAGAGGATCCTGCGGCTTCTCGCAAGAGCTGAGGAGATAAAGCCTCACGAGCTTCCCGAGCTAAGAAAATTCGATCTGATTCTGGCAAATCCTGTTGCACGTGAAATATCTGTTGAGACTTTGGAAATTCTAAAAAGGGCATATCTAGCGTTGGATCTTCAGGGTCTCGTGAGGGAGTTTAATGATGGTGTCGGGATAGGGAAGATTGAGCCCGGGCATTTGAGGGGAGTTAAAATTCTTCACGCCGACGCAAACGAGATTTCCGCCTTGGGAAGCCTTGAAAATGCCATTGACTCCTTGAAGGGCAATGTTGAAGTCGCTCTAATCTCTGATGGCAGCAACAGGGGAATTGCGCTTAGAAAGGGGAAGGTTTACGCCTACTATCCACCAAGGGTTAGTGTTAAAGACTCTACAGGGGCGGGAGACACTTTTCTTGCAGCTTTTTCGTATTTTTACAGAGAACGTCCTTTCATTCCGGCGTTAAAAATAGCCAATGCATTTACGGCACTCTTTCTAGAAAGGAGGAACTATAATTTCACAATGGATGAGGTCTCTGAAAAAGCCCTTGAAGTCAGGATTGAGGAAATTTAGGCTCAGCATGTGTCGATCCCGGGCATCAATACCCCAAAGGCCAATGCCGGATATATTATGGAGGGAGACCTTAAAAAGATTACAGCACGTTCAAATATTTATGCACCTGAAAGCTCAGTCCCACGTTCTCCCGCCCCATAACTTTTGCCGCTGTTCTATAGAGCTCCATAAGTCTTTCCTGTGATATATCCATTGGTTCTCTCGGCTGAATTGCCAGAGGTGCAACCCCCTTAAGAAGTTTTGCATACCACTCCACATTTTCAATTTTTGTTTCCCCTGTAACAACGAGCTTTGCATATGTCTTTGCCCCGGCTTTTTTGAGTATTTTTATGCTTTCGATTTCCCTTAAAACGAGGTCTTTCCAATCTTTTGCTGCCTTCGCCGTTTCGTCTTTTATATCAACGCTCGCATAATCGGTTAGATGAGCTATCCTCTCAATTCTCTTGGGCTGACTTCCGCTGGTTTCAAGGAAGTTCCTGAAGCCGAGCTCCTTCATTCTCTCCATAACTTGCTTTAAAGCCCTCTGAAGTGTTGGTTCTCCCCCCGTGTAGCTTATTGAGTGTATATCCCCCGTGTCGAGGCGCAGGATGGCATCAACAACATCTTCAACATCTGCAGGGTTGGGTTTGTATTCAAAGTGCCCGGAGAAAGGTTCTATCTCATAGCGCCATTTTTTAACCTTTGAGGCGATTATATATCTTCTGGAGTCGCACCACTCACATTTAAGGTCGCATCCGGCGAACCGCACGAATATCTGCCTTCTTCCAAAGGCGCTTCCATCGAGGCTCCCTCCTTCGCCCTGCCAGCTGTTGAAAATTTCGGCAAGAACAACCTTCACCCCTCAACTACCTCCACTTTCTTTCTGTCTAAGAGAATCCTCCACGTTATATATGCTCCTATCTTCACAATCAGGGAGATCCTACCTTTGGATGATACCAAAAGCCTTGCCTGCGCCAGACCTTCATTCTGTTCAAGCTCCCTTATCAATCGCTTAAAAAGCTCCTTCCCATCCTCAATCATGTCATCCATTAAAGAAGCCTCATTTTCTTCGTGTATCCCAATCACTGCATTTTCTTCCCATAACCTCAGGAATATCTCTTTTAAATCACCCCTGACCGTGTAAATTCTGTATATATCCTCAAATTTTTCCTGCTTCTCGAGCTCTACCTTTATCTCCATAAAGATCCCTATTCATGCTACCCGTGAAACCTTAAAGTCCTTTTGCAAAGCAAAACCTTAAAAGCGGAAGGATTTAGGTGAACCTAAGAGGTGATGAGAATGCCAATTTTTGAGACCCAGGAGGAGGTTCCCCTTATCAAGGAAAAACTCCAGCGTGTCGGAATTACCAATTTGAGGACGGTTGCGAAGATAAACTGGAAAGGGAAGGTGTATACATTTATTCCTGAATTTGAAATCACGATAGATGTGCCTGAGGAGAAGAAAGGCATTCACATGAGCCGCCTTGTGGAGAGCATTACAGAGACCATGAGCGAGGCAGTGGAGGAAGAAGTTGCGAGAGCCCACACATCCCTGGAAGAACTCGGAAGATGCATAATAAAACGTCTGGAAAGGAAGCACTCCCATAAGAGGGCTGAAGTGTGGATTAGAACGCAGCTGATCCTTGAGAGAGAAACACCTGCTAGCAGAAAGGCAACCTTTGAACCCTACAATGTTGAGGTCGGCATAATAAAACGGGAAGATGGAACTTTTGAAAAGGTGCTGCGGGTGGAGGTGTTTGGAAATACGGTTTGCCCCCATGCCATGGCGAACAATGAGGGTAGGACGCATATACAGAGGGCTATAGCAAAACTCGAAGTGAAGGGTGATTACAGAGAGGAGATAGCCCTTGAAGACATGATCGATGTGGTTGAGGGTTCTTTCAGCTCTCCCACATATACCCTGCTGAAAACTGTGGATGAAAACGCCGTTGTGAGGAGAATGTATGAGAACCCAAAATTTGTTGAGGACGTTGCGAGAGAGATCATGTTTAAAGCAAAGCAGCGCTTCAGAGGGAAGATCCATGTTAAGGTTGTGAGCAACGAGAGCATACACAAGCACGATGTCATAGCTGAAACGTGGGGTTCATCTCCCTAGGACTATCCCTTTCCTCCCTATTTCAAAAGGTATCCACCTTTTGGAATGTGTCGTTCTCTTCATCCCGTAAATCCTCAGAAATCTCCTCCCATCTTCCGTGAGTTTGAGCTCTATTACTCCATCCGCAAGGGCGTTGAGCATTGCCTCAACATCAGGATTGGAATTGAGCTCAATGAACCATATCTGTTTTGTTTTCAAGGTAAAATCTTTCAGAAGTGAGAAAAATTCATAGACGATGCCCTTCTCCATTCCAAAGAAGAGAGAGTTCATTGAGGATATGAAACCTGTGATATAGGGGTGTGGTTGTTCCATCAGGAATTTTAGGGCGGTGTCCTTTATTGCATCCATGAACTGGATAATATCCCAGGGATCCGAGATTATAGGTTCATTGAGCAAAGAAGAGCGCCTGCGGCGCAGGGAGAATATGTCTATCAGCTGAATCCTCTCCTGAAATCCTGAAAAGTCCATTCCAAGTTCTTGGGTGAATGTTAAAAAATCCTCCTTGGAGTCATCTGCAAGGATTCCAATAACAGGAGTACCGGACTTCACCTGATTATACGCTATCTGGCTTATAAAGACGCTTTTTCCAGATTTTGGGCATCCCTTCACAAGAACTGTGCTTCCGAGTGGTATCCCACCTTGAATTACCCCATCGATTATTCCGGTAGGGATCCTTATCAAACCCTCTGAACTGCCCATTTTAATCCCTTCCTTTATATGGCATGTGAATTTAATACACTTGCGGTTTCCTTCAAATGGACATCGAAGCGAAAAGATTTTATATTTATTGAAACAACCTTTCTATGCATTGATCAGAGGTGATGCGCATGCATGAACTTGTTGAATTTGCAGTCGAAAAGGCCATGGAACTCGGCGCTTCTTACGCGGAGGCAAGGTTTGAGGAGAAAAACGGGACGGAAGTCGTAATGAAAAACGGCAATCCTGAAGGGCTTGGAATCCTTGCGGACAGAGGTATGGGCATCAGGGTTCTTGTGGATGGGGGTATGGGCTTCGCAAGCACAAATGTGCTGACGAAGGAGAGCGTTTTCAAAGCGGTTAAAAAAGCCGTAAAGCTTGCAAGAGCTGCCTCCAAGGTAAGGAGGAGACCGGTAGAATTCAGCGAGGAGAACTTCCATGAAGTTTTCTACGAGGTGAAGATGAGGAAAGATTTCCGGGACGTAAGTGCGGAGGAGAAAATGGACTATCTGAAGAGAATTGAGGAGAGCGTTTTAGGATCGGGCATAACGGTGCCAATGCGCTTTTTGAGCTACCGTGATTTCATATGGCACAAGATTTTCATGAACAATGAAGGTGCCCTAGTTGAGAGCATTATTCCAAGAGTTTCCATAACGTACAACCTCGTCGTTTTTGAGGAGGGGCAGATGGAGCAGGCTCCCTTTGTCCAGAGAGCATTTTCCGGCGGACTGGAGCTTATAGAAAAGGATGAGCCATGGGAGAGGGCACTCAACGATGTGAAGGCACTCCAGAGGCTTATAAAGGAGGGAAAAGAACCTCCGGAGGGCAAGGTCGACATTGTCATAAGCCCAGAAGTCGCTGGGATAGCCGTCCATGAGAGTGTCGGGCATCCCTATGAGCTCGACAGGATAATGGGAAGGGAAGCAGCTCAGGCGGGGGAGAGCTTTGTAAAACCCGAAATGCTCGGCGAGCGTATTGGGAGCGATGCCGTTACCGTCATAGAAGACCCGACGATACCGAACAGCTGGGGCTTCTACCTCTATGACGACGAGGGAGTGAAGGCGAGGCCGCGCTATTTGATAAAGAATGGCATAATAAACGAGTTCCTCATGAACAGGGAGTATGCGGCTTACCTCGGAATGAGCTCAAACGCCTCTGCAAGGGCTATAAACTACAACCGCGAGCCGATAGTTAGAATGGCAAACACCTACCTGGCTCCGGGCGATTACTCCTTCGAGGAGCTGATTGAGGACGTAAAGCTCGGTGTTTATATGGTATCTTTCAATGAGTGGAACATCGATGACCGCAGATACCAGCAGCGCTACATTGGAAGGGAGGCGTATCTCATCGAAAACGGGGAGATAAAGCACCCGGTCAGAAAGCCAATCCTTGAAATCACCACGAAGGGTCTCTGGAGCAGCGTAGATGCCGTCGGAAAGGAAGTCGAAATGTTTCCGGGAACATGCGGAAAGGGCGAGCCCGGTCAGGGCGTCCCGGTCTGGATGGGCGGAGCACCGGCGAGGTTGAGGGACGTGGTTCTTAGGAGGTGATGTAATGTTGGAGATCAATGAGCTTATATTGAAGAAGGCAAAAGAGCTTGGCTTCGGTGATGTCGTCGTTCTCAGTCATGAGGAAAGCAGGCGTCAGGTGCGATTTGCCAACAGTGAAATAACCGTTGCAAAGAACTGGCACTCAAGGAAGGTGGAGCTCTTCGTGGAGTATGAGAAGAGGATAGGGTCGACAACACTCATGACACTCGATGAGGAGACCATCGAGAGGAGCCTGAAGACCCTTCTAGCCAGCGTTAAGAGCCTCTCACCAAAGGAGGACTACTACGGAATAGCCGAGGGGCCCTTTAAGTATAGAGACATTCCCGAGACCTTCGATAAAGCCATAGTCGAGCTGGACGAGCCGAACGAGTACGTCGAGCGGGCAATAAATGCGGCACTTGAGGAAGGAGCGAAGCGCGTCGCGGGCGTCCTCTACACAGACCACAACAGGCTTTACCTGAGCACGAGCAACGGCGTTGAGGCATTTGATGAGGGGACGGGCATAGAGATAAGCGTTAGGGCGTTTATAGGCGATGAGGAAAGCGGCCACGGAACGAACTCTGTGAGGGTTTTGAAGAAGTTCGACCCTGAATCAGCCGGAAGGAAATCCGGAGAGATAGCAAAGCTTGCCGTTAATCCTGCTCAGGGTGAAGCCGGAACCTTTGACGTTATCTTCGACCCGTTGGCATTTGCAAACATCATGAGCTACATGAGCTTCATGGCGTCGGCTTTTGCAGTTGAAGCCGGCTTCAGCTTCCTCGTGGGCAAACTCGGGCAGAAAATCGGCAGTGACCTCGTCACCATAAAGGACATCGGCAACATGCCAAACGCTTACGGTACGAGGAAGTTCGATGATGAGGGCGTGCCGACCGGGGAAACCACGATTATTGAGGATGGGGAGCTCAAAACGTATCTCCTCAACACCAGCATGGCGAGGAAGTACAAGAGGGAAACCACGGCAAATGCGGGTTTAATAATGCCGAGGGCCTGGAACATTCACGTAAAACCCGGCGATTACTCAAAGGAAGAGCTCTTCAGTGAAGTTAAGAGGGGAATTTATATAACAAACGTCTGGTACACGCGCTTCCAGAACTATGTTAAGGGGGACTTCTCGACAATCCCGAGGGACGGGGCATTTTTAATTGAAAATGGAGAGATAACAAAGCCCATAAGGAATATAAGAGTTAGCGACAACATGCAGCACATCCTCGAAGGGATAAATGCCCTTGGGAAAGAGCTCTACCACATCCACTGGTGGGAAGTTGATACTCCCGTTTTCACGCCCTACGTGCTTGTTAAGGACGTTGGGATAACGAAAGCAACGAAGTGATAATGCTCGTCCTTTAAATTTTTAGAATATTTTTAAGGCGCCGAGACTAGGTATCAGAGTTATCAATATGCTCAGCATACCCCCGATAAGAAGTGCAGTCATTGTTCTTCTTTTTTCCATTCCAAATATGTAGGCTGCTAAAGCACCCGTCCACACACCCGTTCCCGGGAGGGGTATTGCCACAAACACCGTGAGTCCTGGAACCCCCCATCTCTCAACGTAGGGGTGGGCTTTCCTCCTTACGCGCTGAACATACCTCAAATAAAGTTCCGCAAATTTTCCCAAGGGCGTGTCATCAAGATTCAGCATAACCCAGTCTATGAGCGGGAGAAGAAGGGGCAATGCCAAAGATAGGAGAAGTACTCCAAGGGATGCAATGATGAGGGTCTCAGCTACGGGGTATCCTCTCCCGATGCCGTAGACTATGGCATATCTTCCTTCAAACGTTGGCACGAGGGAAAGCATGAATACCTCCATGAACTCATTCAACCCTGAACACCCCCAACCTTAATTTTTGCATGATGGAATTGTAGATAGGAAGCCAGAGCTTAGCCGTGGATTCAACTATCACCGAAATCCAGAGACCGAGGACGAGGGCAAACAAAACATCACTGAACCAGTGAACATGTAAGAGCAGCCTCAAAAAGGCAATGAGAATTGCATAAAGCCACCACAGGGGCTTGTATTTGGGAAAACGCTCTCCCAAAAAGCATGCGAGAATCGATGCCCTTGTCGCATGCCCGGAGGGGAAAGCAAAATAGTCCGCATTTAAGAGCGCCTGGGCAAGAGAGAGATTTAGATAAGCTTCATTGGGTCGCGGCACCGCTGTAAGTGCCTTTAAAACCATCACAAAGAACATCCCGATGAAGAGGGATAGAATGAAGTTCAGGGTAAGGAAGTTTAACCTCCTCTCTCTGAGATCCCATGCCAAAAAGAGCAGGACGTAGAGCCCGAAGGCTCCAAAGCCCGCCGATTTTGTTAATATTGAGACCCAGGGTGTAGTTATTGAGGGTGTATGAGCGTATACATAGGCGTTAATTCCATTGAATAATCCCATCCATTCAACGGCAATCATGCCCGCTACTATGATGGTTAAAAATGTGAGGAACCGATTGTTCATATCCATCCCTTTGTCCTATCATGTTAATTAATCTTTTGTGCCCTGTCAATGTGGGATAGGGATGATAAACATTGGAGAGTACATAGCACTCATAAAGTCCCTGGACAACAGGGGACTGGAGTTTTTGGGGATAGCACTGGCTTTGTATTATACGAGCACCCTTATATATGCCCTTCGCTGGAAAACAGTGCTTGCAGGGATGGGGAGGGATATCCCCACATCCGAAGGCGATATGACCCTTGCGTTCGGATGGAATCCTAACATTGAACTCCTCGCGATAATATCCCTTGCCAATCTGCTCTTCGGATTGATGCCGTTCACCCCCGGAGGGGTGGGCATTGTGGGGGGCGTGCTGGAACTTCCGGCTTCCATGGGGGAATCCAGAGAATAATTCACAGCCGCTTAAAAGAGCCGAGAATTTATTTCGCACATCCTTGGGAGTTTGTTCCCATTAAGGGAGTGTGCTTTGAGTGTCGTTTCAACACGGGAGAGAAAGCTCTTGAACTGCTTGAAAAGCTCATAGAGTATTATAAAAATGAGAATGCCAAGTTTCTCTTGATGAGAGAGTATCTGAGGCTTTCATCCCTTGAGGATTTTGATATACCCATTTGTGGTGCTGACCCTTAGGACGTTCCTCCCATCCCCAAGAGTACCGGTCGCAGCTTTTGGACCATAGTGTTTGCCTGTTCCCATGACTTTAATCTCCTCAAAATCCGTGCTTATGTTTCCGTTTGTGGTTCTTACATCTACTGTGGCATTAAATTTGGGATGCAGGTGGAGGGTTATCGGTCCATTAACGGTGGTAATTTTGACCTTTTCTCCTATGGAGCCAAGATAAACCTCAATTTTTCCGTTGATGGTGCTGATATTCCCCAAGAGCTTCCCCACTTTCGCATTGATCTTCCCGTTAACTGTTTTTATGTTCCTTGCACAGTCAACATTAAGGCTTATAGGCCCATTAACAGTTTTTGCTTCCATACATCCTGAAACACCTGTTATATCTATGGTACCGTTTACGCTAACCACGCGCTTCACTTCCACTCCCTTTGGAGTCATAATCTCAAAATTTACCTTTGAACCTCCAAAGCTTATGTTAAACCCTTTTCTGTGCTCCGTAAATATCTTAAAGAGTTCTCCCTCTTTTCTGATCTTGACCTTTGGTTCACTTCCCAGAAGTCCCCAGCTCTTCTCTATCCTGAGCTTGAGAGTCTCTCCATCATACCCCCGGATCTTTATCATGCCATTCACATTTTCGAGCTCCAGCTTAACTTTTCCTACTTCATATTCCCTCTCATAAACTTCTATCATGCCATCACCTCCAAACTGTATTGTGTGCTCAAATGACATTTAATGTGTGGTCACTTTTGAACACCTGCTTCCTCATTGACCTTTTTCCAGTTCCTTCCGTAAAGGAAGGGGAGTTTTCCTTCTTCTATGATCCCTTCCCACTTTTCCATGAGCTTCCTTTCTTCTTCAAAAGCCCACAGTGTTAGTTCTTTGGATTTCTTATCTCGAAGTTCACGCTCCCTTTCGATGATCCTTGCCTGAATTGCATCCCTGTCTTTTGAAAACTCATGAAAGTATGTGCGGTAATTTGTTTGGAATCTCCTGTGAAATGCCTCAAAGCGCCACCAGTAACTCTTTGGATTGTATTTATCCGTCGGAGCTTCCCCTAAGTCCGGAAATGTACCATCGAAAAACATGGGCTTGAATATGCTCAGGCACGGAAGGGAGGTTCCTGTGAACCAGTGAGTGCTTAAGCTTTTTCTAAGCTCGGATATCTGGGATGAGGCTGTCTGTGAGGGTCTCGTTAGACCACCATAGTGCATGCATATGTCCTTCATTGAGCCATTAGCTGGCTCAAAAGGCTCTCTTTGATGCGAACGGAGGATCTCCATCATGTATTCAAGCGTGATCTCTCCCTCGGCTTCCCTGAGCTTTTTATACGTAAAAGCCCTTCTCTCCCTGCCATGGGCAAAATGGGTGTAAAATTTATCGGAAAAATAGCGGGCGAAGCTAAAGTTAGCCTTTTTAGAGAGCCTTTCCACACTATCGGATGCCAAGTCCCACTCATCTTCAATCGTCAGGGCATTTGAAATGGAGTAGACAGCATTAACTTTTTTAGCCACCCAGTGCCTCCCGGCGGTCTCAAGAACCCACGCCTCTCTGGGATCCGCTATTATGAAGGAGTTATGATAAAAGAGTTTATGCCTGTAGCTCCCGTTTCCTCCCTGACCATAATTTTCAATGAGTGAGACTATGAACTCAAGAGCTTCCCTTGAAGTCTTTGTTCTCTCAAGTGCTAGACGTATTATATCCATCCCAGTTATGCCTCTTTGAGATACCTTCAACTTTGTAAAAACCGCGGTATTTCCCATTGCCAGCCCGAACTCGTTTGCACCCATCTCGGCTCCCCACATCCACCAAGGGCGGGAGAGAAGGACGGCATAAGTCTCCCTCACCTGGGAGAATTCAACGTAGGTCAGCTTGACCTTCTCATCCTCATGCTTCATCCTCGGGATGAACTCCAAGATTTGAGCCTCGTTTGGCTCTCTATCGCTGTTTTTAGCAAAAATCATGATGCCTTTCTCTGTGGCTCTGGGCGTTGCAACCAGAATATCGCACATGCTAATCCCTTAGATTTATCGTCCTTCATCCTTTTATCCTTTGGGTTATCTTTTTAAAGACTTGGACAAATAATCCATCGATATCCATGAAGCGCATCCTGGCACTGTGCATTATTTCAGCATTCCTCATAATCTCCGCGGTATCGATAGGCTCGGTTAGTGTCCCCCTCATCAAAGTTCTTCAAAGTATAATCTACGGAATAAAAATGAACCTCGGATTTGGAGCTAAGAGTCCGGGAACAGGCGACACATATTTCACGATAATATGGGACATACGCTTCCCCCGTGTTCTCCTTGCCTATCTGGTAGGCTTTAGCCTCGCATCGGCGGGAACAGCTTCCCAAGCACTCTTCAAAAATCCTCTGGCTGATCCTTACATTCTTGGGATAAGCGGAGGAGCCTCTGTTGGAGCAGCTTTAGCAGCGATTTATTTTCCAAAATATATGGGTATGTTCGCCCTGATTTTTGCTCTCGCATCCGTCTATGTGGTTTACACGATTTCGAAGGTGGATGGGCATATCCCCGTGGACACACTTCTATTGGCGGGAATAGCCTTCGGGTTCTTTTCAAGTGCAATAACCTCTTATCTGGTGTATGTGGGACGTGAAAAGATTCATAATGCCATATTCTGGCTCATGGGGACGTTTAATGGTGCTTTATGGACTGATGTTAAACTGGTTTTCCTCTCGTCATTTACAGGATTTTTATTCCTCATCCTGCGCTGGAAGGAGCTCAATCTACTCCTCTTCGGAGAGGAAAGCATTGCCCTCGGTTTGGATGTGAGCTTTTACAGAAAGGCTATAATATTTGTGATCTCCCTTTTGACGGCATTTGCAGTGTCCACGAGCGGCATAATAGGGTTCGTGGGACTGATAAGCCCTCATGCAATGCGCATAATATTTGGACCCAATCACAAGAGGCTCCTTCCCGCGAGTGCGCTCTTTGGAGGAAGCTTGATGGTCATGGCTGATATGTTTGCAAGGATTTTAATAAAACCTCAGGAAATCCCTGTGGGAATCGTGACCGCTGTCTTTGGTGCCCCCTTCTTCATATATCTCCTCACAAAGAGGAAGAGAGGTGAAATCTATGCGTGAGCTCAGCGTTATGGTTTCTTTTTCTTATGGAGAAAAAAAAGTGCTTGAAAACGTTTCATTCTCTGCCAAGAAAGGAGAGCTTTTATCAATCATAGGACCAAATGGTGCTGGCAAAAGCACCCTCCTAAAGTGCATGGTGGGAATTTTAAAGCCCAAAGGAAGGATAGAGTTTGATTCCATCAATTTGATGGATTTGAAGCCCAAAGACAGGGCAAAGTTCATAACGTATGTACCTCAGAGTTCGGTTTCCGAGTTCGCCTTTACAATCCAGGAATTCGTAGAAATGGGGGCATATACCACGAGGGGAGATGTAGAGCGGGCTTTGAGGAAAGTTAACCTCTGGAATAGGAGGAGAGAATTGGTAACCAACCTGAGCGGTGGAGAGTACCAGCTGGTGCTGATAGCTAGAGCTCTGGCACAAGGGAGCGAAATAATACTTCTAGACGAGCCGACTTCCAACCTTGACATAAACCATTCTCTCAAGATAATGGAGATTTTAAGCGAGCTGAAGGGAGAGAAGCTCATTATAGCCGTGATGCATGACCTGAATCTTGCCTTGAGATATTCGGATAGGTTGATACTCCTCAGTAAAGGTAGGATAGAGTGGGAAGGCAGCTCAAATGAGCTCAAACCTGAAATTTTAGAGAAAGTTTATCATGTTAAAGCGAAAATTGTGGAGATCGAGGGAAATTCACTGGTTCTGGCGGATATTTAGTTCGTCAGAGGGTGTTTATTCATTATCCTTGTTTTCTTTTGTCAAAAGAGGAGGGTTGAAAAATTATTAAAATCGTGAGGGAGTAAAATTACTGCTCATGATGGAAGAACTTATAAGGGTCAAAGTTTAACAGAATGATGCAGAATCTCGTGAGGAAGCAACCATAATGTGGAGGGATGACATGAATGGAATGGTGGAATTGCGCGCTTTCACTTGAGGGGTTCACTGAGATGTGTGTTGGTAATCAAACGTTTACTGTGGAAGTGGAGCATGTTGGTTTGAGAGAACTTAAACTTCAAGCACTTTACAAGTTTGCTGAAGAGAACGGCGTGGACATGTTCTTTAAATACTTGAGTGAATACACATGGAATACGATGAAGCGCGTGTCTTACGAGGACGTGAAAAACCTCTTAATTGAGAATTCTCCCGTGCGAGATTATGTCAACTGGAGTGAGGCAACCTATTACCCACACTCAACACCAAGAGGGGGTGGATGAATGAAGAAGTTTATACTTCCGCTCTTTATTGTTCTCCTTATTTCTGCTGTTATTATTCTAAACCATAAGCATCAACCTGCCAGTACTCCACAGGTTCAGTGTCCTTTTCTCGTTCCTGCAAATGGAGTGAATGGGAGCGTTATCGCAAGCTTTGACGATACACTTATTATAAGAAGTGAAGGTAAGTTTTTCATG
>NZ_JBMXHE010000070.1:0-20691 GCF_053987695.1 Palaeococcus sp. (in: euryarchaeotes) | reverse complement strand
GAGGAAAGAAGAGTAGGAAACTCAGGAGAATGTACAAAAAAGCAAAACTACAGGCGAAACACTACATTAACACTGCAGTTAGACAAACCGTGAGAAGACTCTACGAGCTTGGCGTGAGTAAAATTGTCGTTGGCTACCCAAAGGGAATAGCAAGGAATTCTGACAAGGGTAAAAAGCAGAATTTCATCCTCTCTCACGTTTGGCGGTTTAATTACGTGATTAAATGCTTGGAAGAAGTCTCGGAAGAGTATGGTATTCAAGTTGTACTCACGGATGAGGCTTTCACTTCTCAATCCTGCCCCCTCTGCGGCCAACGCCACGCTAATGGTAGAATCTTTAGGGGTTTATTCAAGTGCTGTGGAGAGGGCGTTGTTATGAATGCTGACTTGGTTGGAGCGTTTAACATTTTGCGCAAAGTTAGAACGATAACCCCGAGCCTTTCCGCTTTAGCGGGAGGTAGGGGTAACTGGGGGAAGGCCCTCCCAGAGGGGTTCGAAGAACCCTTTTCAAGGGTTGTTTTGATGAGAACCCCTCAAACCTTCCCGTCCGTAGCGAGGGGTTAACTCGTTGGAACCCTCGCAAAGAGGAGGAGGTCAGTCTATCTCCAATAATGTTGGGATAATTATGCTATGCTTGGCAATGGTGTAATTTTAGTTTCTTTAGGTATTATCATAACCACTCCCCTTATCCTAACAGCATCTATAAATCCCTCAGCAAGGTTTAAATGCCATGAAGAATATAGAATATATTGAACGGAGGTGACAGAAATGGTCGGTATTCTTGTGGAAGAAGTAATGACCGACAAGTATGCAAAAATTGACATCGATGCGCCGCTTTCTGAAGCCCTTGGAATTTTTGACAAGGAAAACCCGGAGTTGGTTCTGGTTTTTGACAAGAAAAAATACAAGGGTATCCTTACCCAAGATTTAATTATAAGGTCCCACCTAAAATGGGATCCAACGAAGGCTAAGGTTAGGGATGTATACAAACCGGCTGGAATTTTGAAACCAAAGGACGATTTGAGCTTGGCAGCAAAGCTCATGCTGGAGGTGGATACCAAATCCCTGCCTGTAGGAGAAGATAAGCTGAATGTGTTTGGTGTAATAAGCGATATGGCAATTCTGGATAGGATTTCTAAGGAGGATTTTGGTAAAAAAGCCATTAAGGAGTTTATGGTGTCGGATGTTATTGCACTGAGGCCGGATGATACCGTGGCAAAAGCCCTTGCAACAATGAGGGATAACGCAATTTCTAGAATCCCCATTGTAAATGAGGAAGGTAAGGTTGAGGGGCTTGTAACTCTTCACGACCTCATTATACGGTTTATAAAACCCAGATTTAAAGCCCAGTTTGGAGAGGTCGCGGGTGAAAAGATTCCTCCCTTCTCAATACAGCTTAGGGAAATCATGGTTAGAAACGTGCTAACTGCAATGCCGGAAGACAGCATTAGAACGGCAGTTGAGATAATGAAAGAGGGCGATGTAGACGGGCTGATAGTCTTGGACGAGGGAAAACGGGTCATAGGAATTTTGACGGTTAAAGACCTGTTGCTCCCAATATCAAAGATGACGGAAAAGGAGGCTAGGTTCTACCTTCAGTTCGGTGGGGATGCACATGCGCTGAGTGATTTCACGAGGGAGAAGATAATAAGCGATGTAAGGAACTTTATCGAAGGATATGACGTTATTGGAAACGAGGGCATAATATATCTGACCATAAGAAGGTTTAACGAGAAGTTCCGGGGCGTGCATCTATACCAAGCTAGGATGCGGATAGTGACGGATAAAGGCTCTTATGTGGCAACAGGGGAAACATGGGGTGCGATACAGGCTGTCCATGATGCCCTTAGAGCTATTGAGAGGCAGCTCCTTCAGAAAGTGGAACTCCACAGAGACATTAAGTACACAAAGAAATTTATAGAGAGGCTCGGCTTCTGAATTTCTTCTCCTTTTTGGTTCTTAACTTTTGGTTTTGAAAACATCTAAAAACCCCTTTTATAAACTCTCTACTGGTGAGAGAAATGTGCCTAGCGGTTCCAGCTAAAGTTGTGGAAATCAAAGGAAACATCGCGATAGTCGATTTTGGAGGAGTTAGGAGAGAAGCAAGGATAGATTTTTTGAGAGATGTTAAAATAGGCGATTACGTAATCGTTCACACAGGATTTGCCATAGAGAAGATGGATGAAAAAGCCGCCCTTGAGAGTCTGAAAGCATGGGAAGAAATCATGAGCGTTCTGGAGGAATGAAGATGCTGGATCTCTCAATTTTTGAGGATAAAGAATTTGCACAAAGGATTCTGATTTCTATAAAGCGAGAGTCAGATAAGATAGGACGAGAGGTAAAGCTCATGCACGTATGTGGAACCCATGAGGATACCGTCACGAGGAGCGGGATAAGATCCCTTCTCCCTGAGAATGTTAAAATAATGAGTGGCCCTGGATGTCCTGTTTGCATAACCCCTGCCGAAGATGTTGCAAGAATGATTGCCATAATGCGGAAAGCTCGGGAAGAGGGGGAAGATATAATTTTAACGACTTTTGGGGATATGTATAAAATCCCTACCGCCGTTGGAAGTTTTGCCGATTTGAGAAGTCAAGGTTTTGATGTGAGAATCGTCTATTCAATTTATGATTCGTACAAGATAGCACTTGAAAACGATAAACTTGTCGTCCACTTTTCCCCCGGTTTTGAGACAACCACCGCTCCTGCAGCGGGTATTTTGGAGGAAGCAATAGATGAGGAGAGAGATAACTTCAAAATATATTCGGTCCACCGTTTAACGCCTCCGGCTGTGGAGGTTCTCGTGAAGCAGGGCACGGTTTTTGATGGTCTAATAGCACCGGGTCATGTCTCCGTGATAATAGGGGTAAAGGGGTGGGAGCACATAAGCAAGGAGTATGGGGTTCCTCAAGTAGTTGCAGGTTTTGAGCCCATAGACTTTCTCATGGGCATCCTGATGCTCCTGAGGCAGATAAGGAAAGGTGAAGCGAAGGTGGAAAACGAGTATACGAGAGTGGTAAGGTATGAGGGCAACGTTGAAGCGCAGAGGAGCATAGAGAGAATTTTCAATGTTGTTGATGCAAAATGGAGGGCTCTCGGGGTTTTCCCGAAGAGCGGACTCGAGCTTAAAAAAGAATTCAGCGATTACGAGATAAGAAGTTTCTACGATGTTGAGGTTCCAAAGATGCCAGAGGTGGAAAAAGGATGCATATGCGGTGCCGTGCTCAGGGGTCTGGCGCTTCCAACGCAATGTCCTCTCTTTGGAAAGGTCTGCACACCCAGAAACCCCGTGGGACCATGTATGGTTTCCTATGAAGGAACATGCCAGATATTCTACAAATATGGTTCTCTTCTATGATTCCTTTTAAATACTTCAAACTCATTCTCAAGCAGTTTCCTTTGCTTTAAATCCAGGGCATTCATTGAAATAACCGCTATCAATGAGGCATTGTTGTGAATCACCCTATCCTTCAGAGATATGAGGAATTTTGCAGCCGCTTCAAACCCATTCTCCACAACCAGATACTCAAAAGCATCTATATAAACAACGTTGTAGCCCTTCTCAAGCTCCCTGTTGATGAGATCTATGAGTATGTCAATTTTTGTGGGACTTATTGCGTAGATCCTGTATTCACCATTCATTGTGCCCTCGTAGGCTTTGGTAACCCAGAACACCACATCGTCTCTGTCGATCTCCTTTTTCAATGCGTTAATATCCCTGCGGGTTATGATAACAGCATTGTTGCTTCTAAAGAGGTCGGGGAAGCTTCTTGTGAAATCTTCAAAATTCTCGAAGATTATTGTTCTTTTTTCACTTACCGTGCCTTTAACTTCCTCTTCCGGTGGAAGAATAGGGAAAAGTACAAATTTAATGACACCTATTGTCATGAGTGCTCTAAGGAAGGTTCCAAGGGCAAGTCCATAGGGTACAAACCATTCGAGCGTTGCGGTGTAGGGATATGATAGGTTGAGCACGCCCAGTCCAACCATCCCGATGGGTAGCAAAAGCTGGACCATATCCCTGCGCAGCACATACCTGTATAGGACGTATCCCAGGTAGATATATCCAATTGCATAGAGTGTCATTGGAAGTGAGGTGCGGAAGGGGAAGTTGGAAGAAAATGACTGGATACTTATTAAGAAGAGCCATAAGTATGTAATGAATGCCAGGCATCCAATCTTGAGTTTGTCCCTCATGCTCATCCTTGACTTTGAAAGGTAAATAGCGGCCATCAGAAGAAGAATGCCCTGAAGGGAGGATACTGTCATATCCACCACAAAAGCGGCTTCTTTTATTAATTTCACTCCTAAAGGTTCCAGTAATAGAACTTCCGGATTAAGAGCGTCCAATAAAAAGGCAAATGCCATGAAGAACCATCCCTCGGTTTTTTCCCTGTAAAACTTATATGTCACCATTAAGAATAAAATCCATCGTGAGATCAAATTAAACAGGGGAATAAGCTCCATACTCACCCCCTCTTTGAGATAACTTTCTCCTGTTTGACAACTACCAATGTATTCGGAGGAACATTCCTATCAACGATAACCCCCGGGCCAACAAATGAGTCGCTCCCTATCTTCCTGCCGGGATATATCGCCACATTTATGCCTATTTTAACCCCATGTCCTATTATTGCCCCGAGCTTTCTCCTTCCGCTGTCCTCAAGCTTCCCCTTGATCTCGACCCTAACATGCCCGCTGTCATGCCTCAGATTTGCGGTGATTGTGCCGGCGCCCAGATTGGAATGCTCGCCGATTATTGAATCGCCCACGTAGTTTAGGTGTGGTGCATTGGAATGATCCATTATTATGGAGTTCTTTATCTCAACGGCATTTCCAATGTGGCAGTGGTTTCCTATGCTCGTGTAGGGTCTTATGAAGCAGTTGGGCCCTATCTTGGAGTCCTCTCCTATTTTAACCGGGCCTATAATATAAGCGCCACTCCGGATTATGGTGCCTCTTCCCACTTCGACGGGGGGGATCAGGGTTGCACCTTCCTCCACTATACCTTCAATCCTGTGTTCGAGCTTTGTTTTGAGGATGTATTCATTGAGCTCCAGCAGATTCCAGGGTCGTCCTATATCGTTCCAGTACCCTTCATAAAGGGCAGCACCTATCCTCTTACCCTCCTTCAGATAGAGATTCAACGTATCCGTTATCTCGTATTCACCGCGCTCGCTTAGAGGTGTGCGCTCTATGAAAGCCATTATCTCTGGTTTAAAGATGTATATCCCGAGATTGGCATAACCCCTGACCCTGCCCGGTTTTTCCCTTACCTTCTTAACGAGCCCCCCCTCGACTTCTATCATCCCAAAATGACTTAAATCCTCAAACTCCTTAACCGCAAGAGCGGCATCTTTGTCTCTGAATGCCTGCATCAAACCTTTGAATACCTCCCTCTCAAAGTATATATCCCCGTTAACCGCTATGAATGGCTCATCTTCTATTACGTCCTTTGCCGAATAGATTGCCCTGGCGGAACCTTCTCCTTCCATCTGCTCCACATACGTCACGGGCTTTCCTTTGAATTCATCCCCGAGCATTTGGATTATTCTCTCCTTCTGATAGCGCACTATGATTATGAATTCATCGACGAAGGGATACATGTTGTCCAGAATGTACTCTATTATTGGCTTATTGGCAATCTTAAGTATGACCTTGGGTCTGTCATCAGTTAGGGGTCTAAGCCTCTCACCCTTACCCGCTGCAAGTATAACCCCCTTCAAATTAACACCCCCACCAACGCAATGCTACCAAATAATATACAGAACTTTGAGAAATTTAACTTTTTGGCAAGTCTGAGCATGACTTCGAGGGTTGCAAGGCTCACCACGAAGGAGGTTAAGACTGCAACTATGGATACATTGACGGGCATAGCAGTCCTTGGAGCTTCCAGGAACAGGTTTCCAAATATTGCGGGAAGTGCAATTAAAAAGCTCAATCTTACTGCTTTTTCCTGATTGACCCCTAAGAGGAGCAGTGCCCCGATGGTGATGCCCGAACGTGAAATTCCCGGTAAAATTGCAACGCCTTGAGCAATTCCAGCACTGACGGACTCTACAATCCCAACTTCATCTCCCTCTTTCAATCCCTTCTCCCTCTTAACTCTCCTAATTGGATTTTCATGAGCTCTGTGAAGAACGATGCCCGTTATTATCAGCAACACACCTACAACTCCATTTACAGCATCTATATTCAAAGAGGCTGCCCTTTCACCAAGGGCTTTGTATACGGGCAACCCTACTATTCCCGTAAAAAGAGTTGAATAAAAGATAAAACTCTCCTCTTCTCCCCACCTAAAAGTTATAAGCTTAAAAAATATCTTTCCCAGCTCATATCTGAATTTATAAGCCAGAGCCATCAGAGCTCCAAGATGTATCATCAGGGAATACGTGTAAACATATTCGGGTGAAACACCGAGAAGATCCATCAGAGCTAGCATGGCATGGCCCGAAGTGCCTATCGGAAGCCACTCCATGACACCCTGAAGTATTCCCATCACCACAGCCTCTTCATACACAATCTCACTCTCCTCGCCTAAATTAGTGCCATCAAAAGCCTGACGGCATCCTCAAAAATCTCCCTGTCCTCCGCATCCACAACATGCTCCAGGTAGTTGAGTGCCTTTACATTGATTATTAAATATGCATCGTTCCTGTTGAGCCCCAGATCATAGGCTTCATAGAATACCAAATCCACCCCAAGTTCCTCGTTCATCATTTTCACAAAGTATGCTATCTCCTCTGTCGTTATCTCATCCCGCTTGCTCTCCATTTCGTCAAAATACCTCTCCATGATACGGCGCTGATGGTTCTCAATCTTCAGGACTCCCTCCACATAAGGAAACTCACCAAGACGGAAAACCTTAATCCCCTCGTAATCCCTGATTCCTATGTAATCCCAGAGGAGAAATCCCTCCACAACATTACCGCTCCCATAACGGGATGCCAGATATGTGAACCTCTCCAGAACCTCGTCCATCTCTCTCAAAAACTCCTCCTCGTCCTCATAGCGTACTACCTTACTAATAGTGCTCATAAATTACACCTGAACTAGTTTCTGTTTTGGCGTTAAAAATACTTTCCCTGCTTATAAAGCGAGTTTCCCCGGGAATCTATCGCGATCACCAGCGGGAAGTTCTCCACCTCAAACAGCCAGAGGGCTTCGGGTATTCCTAGATCAAGCCATTGCACACCAAGAACTCTCTTAATGCTCCTCGCAGCAAGTGCCCCGGCTCCTCCAGTAAATGCAAAGTAAACGGCGCCATATTTTTTAAAAGGTTCTGGATCCATCCCCCCTTTCCCTATTATTCCTTTGATTCCCATACTCAAAACATCCTCGAGGTATGTGTTCATTCTGGCGCTCGTGGTCGGACCCGCGGATATAACTTCGTATCCCCCCGGTATCTCCTTGATTATAGGGCCACAGTGATATATAACAGCTCCGGAGGGATCAAATGGGAGCTCCCTCTTTGAAAGCTTTATCATTCTTCTATGAGCCAAATCTCTTGCCGTAAAAATAGTTCCCGATAGATATACAATATCACCGGCTTTTAGATTTAGAATATCCTCCCCTAGGGGAGTCTTCAGGTTCACTGCCATACCCTAACCCCTCCTTCGCTTATCTCAACAAAAGCCCTCCTGTTAGCCCAGCACTGGACCACGAGCCCAACGGGAAATGAAGCGGGGTGTCTGTGTGCATACTCTATTTTGACATCAAGTGCGGTTGTCTTTCCCCCAAGTCCCATGGGACCTATTCCAAGGGAGTTGACTTCCCCCAAAATGTCCTCCTCAAGTTTGGCAATTCTCTCATCCTCATGTCTCATTCCTAGGGGTCTCAGGAGGGCTTTTTTGGCAAGTTTCAGAGCAAAATCACTCCCCCCTCCAATACCTATGCCGAGGATCACCGGAGGGCACGGCTTTCCACCGCATTGTTTAACGTGTTCAATCACAAATCTCTTTACTCCCTCAAAGCCTTGTCCCGGAGTGAGCATAGCCAAAGCGGAACAGTTCTCGCTTCCTCCCCCCTTGGGCATTATCGCAATTCTTACTTTGTCCCCTCTCACAAGCTCCCAATGAATTATCGGAATAAACCGGCCGGTATTATCACCGCTGTTTCTGTTGGTGAGCACATCAACGGTGTTGGGTCTCAGGGGAATTTCTTTTGTGGCTCTTTTCGTTGCATCGATCAAAACTTCTTTAATATCTTTTAAATACGGACTACTAACTCCCGCCTCCACAAAAAATGTGAGTGTGCCTGTATCCTGACACAGAGGGAGGGAGTATTTTCCGCCAAGATCAATTGTTTTTAAGATATTTTCCAGCTGAAGTTTTGCTATGGGCTTCTCTTCTTCTTTATAGGCTCTTTTCAGTGCACTTACCGTGTCATCCGGTAACTTAGTAACCGCCAAACGGATTGCTTCTATGATATAATCTTCAATTTTCATGATGCATCACATCAAGTTTCTATCACTCAAATGTATAAATTTATTGGAATCCCCTTTTCCAAAAATCCGCATTGATGAGCTTTTTTAATCATTAAAGCCCATATTTTAAGTGCATAAAACTTTTATAGCATTAAATAGAGAATTTCCAAGTGAGAACTTTCAATTCCGAAGAAATTTCAACGAAGGTTTTAAACTAAAGGTGATGAATATGGAGAAGCCAAGGATAGTGGAAGAGTTGAAGCCTTTCTTTGAACCCAAGGGCGTCGCCATCATAGGTGCCACAGATAAAAAGGGAAAGGTTGGAAACGTAATTTTTGAAAACTTCAAAATGAACAAGGAGAAGGGGATTTTCAAAGGTAATATCTATCCCGTGAATCTAAAGCTTGATGAGATCGAAGGTTACAAAGTTTACAAAAACGTTAGAGAAGTCCCTGAGGATGCAGAGCTGGCAGTAATATCAATACCAGCGAAGTTTGTCCCAGCAACAATGAAGGACATAGCGGAGAAGGGCATAAAAGCTGTCGTTATTATCACGGGTGGCTTTGGAGAGCTAGGAGAAGAAGGAAAGAAGATGGAGAGAGATATTCTCCAGACTGCAAAAGAGAACGGTATTAGAATTGTTGGACCTAATTGTGTTGGTATTTATGCCCCGGATACGGGTGTTGATACCGTCTTCTTGCCCGAGAATAAGATGGATAGACCCTCAAGCGGAAATATAGCCTTTGTCACTCAAAGCGGCGCCTTTGCCGCTGCAATGCTCGACTGGGCTGCCATGGCTGGCATAGGCATAAGCAAAATGGTGAGCTATGGAAACAAGCTGGATGTGGACGATGCGGATCTGATGGACTACTTCATACACGACGAGCAGACCAAAGTCGTGACCCTCTACATAGAGGGTGTTAAGGAGGGAAGGAAATTCATAGAAGCCGCGAGGAGAATAACAGCCGTCAAGCCCGTCATCGCTCTAAAGAGCGGGAAGACGGAATATGGTGCAAAGGCAGCTTCCTCCCACACAGGTGCACTGGCGGGTGCTGATACGATTTATGATGCTGTATTCAAACAGACAGGGATTCTAAGGGCAGAGGATTTTGAGCACATGTTTGACGTTGCCAAAGCCTTTGCAAAGTGCAAGCTTCCAAAGGGCGATAGGGTTGGAATAATCACGGATGGCGGTGGAGCGGGAGTTATGGCAAGCGACGCGGTTGCAAAATTTGGGCTAAAGATGGCTGAGCTTAGCAAGGAGACCATAGACTTCCTTAAGGAGAAGTTCCCACCGCACGCTGTTGCAGGAAACCCGACGGATGTGGTTGGAGATACGGATGCTCAGAGATACAAATATGCAATTGAAGCCTTTGTGAACGATCCCAATGTGGATGCCATAGTTATCATAACCCTGTTCCAGGTGCCTCTTCTTGATGAGATGGAGCTAATTGATATTCTAGCAGAGTATGCTCAGAAGAGCGATAAGCCCATAGTTGCAGTGGCGATGGGTGGTAAGAAGACGGAGTATTATGCAAAGATTCTTGAGGATAAGGGAATTCCTGTTTATATGACACCTGAAAGGGGAGTTAGAGCCGTTGCAGGTTTGGTTCAATACGCTAAATATCTGGAGAAGCTCGGGGAATGAGCTCTCCTTTTCACTGTTTATGGGGTGAAAAAGATGAAAGAAGAAGCATTGGAAATTATTAATGGAGTTTTGGCTAAGGGTAGGAAGTCGTTGGTGGAATACGAGGCAAAGCAGGTTTTAAAGGCTTATGGATTGCCCCTCCCAGAGGAGAAACTCGCCAAGAGTGCCGACGAGGCAATAAAATATGCCGAGGAAATTGGGTATCCAGTTGTTTTGAAACTTATGTCACCTCAAATTCTCCACAAAAGCGATGCGAGGGTTGTTGCACTGAAAATAAAGGATGCTGACGAACTGAGAAAGAAGTGGGAGGAGATACACGAAAATGCCAGGAAATATCGTCCGGACGCAGAGATTTTGGGTGTTTTGGTTGCTCCAATGCTAAAGCCCGGAAGGGAAGTAATTATAGGTGTTACGGAGGATCCACAATTTGGACACGCAGTTATGTTCGGTTTAGGCGGTATATTTGTTGAGATACTCAAAGACGTTACTTTTAGGATAGTCCCAATAGAGGAGAAGGATGCCTGGGCAATGATAAAGAACATCAAAGGTTACCCAATTCTCGCAGGTGCAAGAGGAGAAGAGCCGGCGGACATGAAGGCGCTCGTGGACATGATTCTCAAGGTTTCAAAGCTTGTAGATGATCTCAAAGACTACCTCAAAGAAATGGATCTGAACCCTGTCTTTGTTTACAATGAAGGCGAAGGCGCCATGATTGTCGACGCAAGGATAATTTTGAAGTGATTTTCTTTTCTTTTATCTTCCAGCTTCCAAAACCTTCGGCTCCTTTCCTAAAAATTCCGCGGCAGTTAAAACGTTTTTGTCAAGTTTTTCCGCCACTTCCCAAACTTTTTCTGTATGCTTTTTAAAGTGCCGCTCCCTTGGCAGATGGTGGTCGTAGATGATAACCTCCGCATCTGTTTCTCTAACGATTTTGACAGCATTCCTAATTGCTCTCTTCAAATTGATCTTATTAAGGAGATAACCAAGCATGTAGGTCATTGGACCATCTAAAATTAACATATCCGGGTTCTCTCTAACTATCCACTCAGCGTAGTCCTCAATTATGGGACCATTTAAATCGCTCGAATGAATGAATTTTTTACCACCATGCTCAATCACAATCGAAATTACCCATCCAACCCTTGAAAACTCAATGCCATGGAACAACGGCTTTGTAAATCTAATCCTCGTATCTCCAAATTGGAATTGCCTTCCGTCGGCAAAAATCACGTGGATATCTCCAAATTCTATTTCAGGGATTTTTGGATTCTTATTCCAGTTGTTAACCCTATTTTTGAACCACTTCAATCCCTTTTTAAAAAGCTGCTCTCTTCTTTTATTATATTCCCCAAAGTCTCTGGTGGAAGCGATTGGTAATTCTTTAAGAGGGTCTGGATACTCCCTTATCTCAGCTTTTTTGAGAATGCTTTGGAGGGTGATATTTCCAAAGTATCTGCAGAGGCCGGAATAGAAATATTCGGCTCGCTTTCTCTGGGAATCGTTTATGTATTCGTTTGGACTCTTAACTAGAAGCGTTTTCCCCTTGTAGATCCCGAAGTCATTTGAAAAGTAGTGGTCATAATGATAATGTGAGATGATGATAACGTCCGCCTTTTCGCAGGCTTTCTTTATTGCTTTCTCCCCTTCTATTAACCATTTGATCTTTTCCTCTTCAGTCGCGGGAAAGCTCGGCTGCATGATTGCAATTCCGGGATCTATTAAAATTGAGATATCGGGAGTTTTAACTAATACGCAGGAGCTTTTGGCTCCCAGTGAGTCAAACCACACGGGTTCAAATGAGAGACTCATATTTTATCCTTAATCTGTATGACTTTAAAGGTTATCATGAAGATCAAGAGTGCCACAATTCCAAAGACTCCAACAAAAGTAAAACCCATCTCAAAACCAAGGAAACCAACGATTATGGGGCCCAGCGCCTGTCCGATATCCTTTATGCTTTCTAAGAAGCCAAGGGCCGTGCCCCTGAGTGTTGAGATCTCAGTTGCCAGAGGTTTAGTGGAGGCTTCGCTCACTGAAGCTCCAAGTGAAAATAAAACTGCCCCTCCAATTATCAATGGTAGGGACTTTGAGAAAGCAAATATGAGCATTGCAACACTTACCATGCTCATCCCAACAATTATCGGCTTTATTCGCCCTATTTTGTCGCTTAAATAGCCGGCGTAGGGCTTCACAAGTGCCATTATTGAAATTTCAATGGTGAGGATCAATCCGGAGAGCCATGCTTTGTCTTCAAGGAAGTAGAAGAGTGGTAAAAAGGTCTCAATGCTCTGGTACGCCATATAAACTGCAGCATCTAACAGACCAAGCAGTAAAAGACTCGAGCTAAATGAAAACTCGAACTTTTTTAAACTTCCCGCTGCTTCGGGAAGGGTAAACGTTATTGCAAGGGTTATGAATCCGAAGAGGGAACATGAAACGAAGACGATCCAGAAGCCGGCAAAGTATATCAGGCTTCCGGCAAGGAGCGGAGCAATTGCCCTTCCCACAAGGGTTGCAGAGCTTAAAATCCCCATGAAAGTGCCCTTTTTATCGGGATATAAATCGCTTATCAGGGCGAGAGAAACCGGGACGAAGATGGCGGTTGCTATTCCATAGTAAGCCCTCACCAGAGCCAGGGTTATGACATCGCCGGCGAGGAAGTACAAAAGAGGAGCCGAGAAGAAAACAAATCCGCTGATTTTAAGGAGCCTCTTCCTCCCGTATATGTCACTCAGAAGACCCGAAGCAAAGTTTACAAAGATGCCCGTTATGGTCGATGCGGCTGCGATAATTCCAATCTCCCCCTTGCTAAGACCCAGGCTCTGGGCATAGAGCGGCAGTGTGGGAGATTTGCTCATGGTTGAGCCGAGTATTGCGAAGAATCCCATTAAGAGCACAAAGTAAAGGCTCTTTCTATTCACCTTCCTCCCCTCTCTTCCCAAATAGACCTACAAGGTCATGGATTATGAGAATGTCAATCCCGGCGTTAATGGCATGAAAGAGCGCCCCGGCAATGAGCATTAAAATCGCTAGGAAGAGGTCAATACCCTTGTAAATCAGGGTTATTTTTGCGGCACTTCTATACCCGCGGAGGAGTCCCCCCGCCAGAAGGACATTTAACACCCCAAAACTTAGGTAAATATAGGATAATCCTCCTGCACTTTTTTCAAATCCATACAGCAAAAAGAAAGCTTGAAGAAAAAGGAGATAAGCGCTCAGCTTCACATCTCACCCCTCAAATAAACATCAAATGCTTCAACGTATTTAAACCCATCGTCCGGGAATATCAGGACATAAGTTCCCTCTCCAAGCTTATCTATGACCTTCTCGAAAGCCTTGACCACTGCTCCAGAGCTTAACCCTATCAACAGCCCCTCCCTGCGTGCAACTTCAATTGCACCTTCGATTGCCTCTCTCTTCGTAACTTCAATGACCTCATCAATATCCACTTGGAAGAACCACTTCGGTTTTGTCTCCAGGCGCTTTATGCCGGGAATGCTTTCTCCTTCCACCGGAACAACGCCTATGATCTTCGTATCGTAGCGCTCTTTGAAATACTTTGCCAGCCCTCCGATGTGCCCTGAAGTTCCTATTCCCGCTATTATCGCTTTGGCCTTTTTTCCAATGCTCTTAAGCTGTTCGTCTATTTCTCTGGCTGTGTGCTTATAGTGAGCCTCAAAGTTGTCGTCGTTCTCGAATTGGTTTAAATTGACTGCTCCTGCCTTCTTTGCTTCCTCGACTACGTACCCCACCATTTTGGGGTCAATTGTCTCAAAATCCGTTCTGATGACTTCGGCACCCAAAACCCCAAGCAAAACTTCCGTGGTCTTTGGGGTGGGTTTTGGTAGATAAGCCCTAAAATCAACTCCCATGACGCTGGAGAGTGCTGCCATGGAAATGCCGACATTACCTGAGGTTGCCTCAAAAAGCTTCCTAGTGCCGTTGATGTTCCCGCGCTTCTTGGCATTCATAAGCATGTTAAAAACAGCTCTGTCCTTAATGCTCCTGCTGAAGGGGTTAAAGAACTCCAGTTTGGCAAAATACATCCCCCCTTTCAATTGAAAGCTTAACCAGGGGGGTTGGCTTGAATTTTTCATAAAGCTCCAGTGTGCTGTTAAACACGTTTATTTGCATCACCGATGGAGACTTGGAAGGGGGCTTGATAAGTGTTTCGTTTGAGGCAATTCTGAACAAAAATGTGTAATTATCCCATCTCCTCCTTGAGCTCATCACTCGTGAGGATTACGAGTGCCAATGCAGCTAGGAAGCTCAGGCTCGCGGAAGGCGCATCAAAGCTCGTAAGCATCCATAGTATCCCAAAGATTAAATCCAGAAGGCTTATGTAAACTCCAAGCTGCCTGATAACGTCCTTTCCAAGGGCAATCCCTACGAGGATTAAAAAGTGAACCGCACCTATTATCAGAAAACCCCAAAAGGTTGTTCTATCCCCTAAGCTCAGTGCTCCCATGCCCTCAAAATACACTCCCATTAAAAAGAAGAAGAGCAGGGCAATGGGCTTAAGCCTCATGCCCTAGCTCCTCCACGGGCATTTTCATCCTTGACACTGCCAGCAGGGTTAGGATTCCAATGAGGGGCATTAAAGCGAGTTCCCCAAGTGCAAGAGCATCGCTCTGTCTTGCAAGTATCTCCGTTATCGATGGTGCTACTGTATTGGCAGAGTTTGAGATTAAACCCAAAGCGAAAGATGCCCTTGGATAAATGCTTTTTGGATATGTGGCGGGTGCTGAGGTCCAGAATGCCGGTCCTGTTCCCTGAAGGGCGCCTATCAGGACAACGGAAGCTAGGGTTAATGTGTAATTTCCGGCGAGTATTGCCTTTGAATAAATCAGCAATCCTATGAATGCTATGGCATAGGAAGCTATCATGACCTGAACGATTGCCTTGAAGAGGCCCCTTGCGCTCGGGTTTTTCCTGGAGAGGAGATAACCCACATAACCCATTCCGATTGACCAAAGAGCCTTTGAAATGTTGAGGGATGTGCTCAAAGTGGCAACCTGATCCTTGCCCCATCCCATCTGGTAGCCAAGGGAAGCTGAAAATCCTATAATTGTAAAAATCACCCACAGGGCAGGGAAGAAGGTGAATCCGAGCACCCAGGTGAACTTAAATTTCCAGACACTCACTTTTGCCGTACCTTCCTCCTTATGTATGATTTCAAAGTCGCTAACTATAAGCCACCATAGGAGGAGAACGGCGTACATTATGAGTGTCGTCATCAAAAATGCGCCCTTCCATCCAAGAGCTTGAACAGCGTACTTGGCGCTCATTGAACCGAACACGCCTCCCCAGAAGATCCCGGAGAGTATTATTCCCTTTGCAAAGGGTCTCTCGGCAACAAAGAAGTTGGCTATTTGAGTGCTGAACAGGGGCACAAGGCTTACGACAAATCCCTGTATGAACCTGAGGAAGACCACTCCATACCAGTTTGGCATGTATGGGATTAAAGCCTGTGGAATTGCTGCAAAACTCAATGCTATGGCAACACTCCTCTTAAAGCTTCCCTCATAGAGCTTTGTATGCCCAAGAAGAAATGCCACGAAGAGGCCGAAAACATAGGCGATGTGTTGCAGATCATAGGCTTCCGCGCTTATACCAAAGTGAGAGATTATATCGGGCTTGGCAACACCCATCATGCTCAAGGTTCCAAACCCTGCTGTCATAACCAGTGTGTCAAGTATTACCGCTTTCCAGCGCTCCATATTCAAACCTCCTTAAAGTTTTCCCAAAATCATCAGCACACCAAACACGATGAACAAAACTCCTGCTCCTTTGTGGATTATTTCCAGAGGAAGGGCGTCTCCGATTTTATCTCCTATAAATGCTCCGAGGAGATTGACGAGAGCGAGACCTAGAATTGCCCCTATAAATGCCTTAGCCCATCCATATTTGGCTGCAAATGCCATGGTGGCAAGCTGGGTCTTGTCCCCAAGTTCCGCTAAAAAAATTGCAATAAAGACGTATATGACTTCCTCCATGTGAACCCTCCAAGATCAGAGCTCTTCTAGAGCCTTTTTAATTCTCTCCAGTGCTTCTATAAGTTTTTCTTTTGTTGTTGCATAGCTTATCCTTATGTAACCCTCGCCGTGCTTTCCAAAGGCTGTTCCCGGAATTACGACAACTCCCGCTTTGTTTAAGAGCCATTCTGCGAACTCTTCGCTCTTCATCCCCGTTTCTTTTATGTTTGCAAAGACGTAGAATGCTCCCTTTGGTTCTAATGCACTTATGTACGGCATCTTCTGAATGTAATCAAGGACGATCTTTCTCCTCTCGTTATAAATATCCTTCATCTTCCTAACAGCTTTCCAGCTTTCTTCACTTCTCAGGGCTTCTATACCCGCTATCTGAACGAAAGATGCAACATTCCCTATGACGTAAGCGTGAAGCTTTATCATGTCCTTGATTATCTGTTCTGGAGCTATTGTGAATCCTAAACGCCATCCTGTCATTGCAAATGTCTTGGAGAAGCTGTTGGCAAGAATTGTGTTGTCTGGAGCGTATTTAAGCATGGGATAATGCTTTGCATCTCCATAGATAAAATGCTCATAAGGTTCGTCGCTCAGGATGTAGATGTTGTAGTCCTGGGCAATGTCGGCTACAGCCTTTGCAATCTCTTCATCGAGAGTTGCCCCAGTGGGGTTGTTTGGATAGTTTATCACTATCATGCGGGTTCTCTTTGTAATGAGATCCAGTAGTTCATCCGGGTCTGGTTGAAAGTGGTTATCCTCTCTCAATGGGAGTCTTACGCTTTTAGCTTCAGCCATCTTTGCATCCTCAACATAACACACGAAAGCGGGATCGGGTATTATGACTTCATCGCCGTTCTCCAGAAGGGTTTCAAAGGATAAGTATGTAGCTTCATAAGCTCCGGCGGTTACAATGACATTCTCCATCGGAACATCCATGCCATAGGTATGCCTGTAGTACTCCGCAATGGCTTCCCTAAATTCGGAAATGCCCGCATTTGGAGTGTAGTGAGTCCAGCCCTCATCCAGTGCCCTCTTTGCGGCTTCCTTAATGTTCTCGGGAGTATCAAAGTCAGGTTCCCCTATACCTAGGGAAATCACGTTCTCCATCTTTCTTGCCCTTTCAAAGAGCTCCCTAATTTTAGAACGCTGTATCAGGTTTATACGACCTGCTATGAAATACTTATGGGTCTTATATCGCATGAACACCACCTCACGCATTTTTGGGGTCATATTTTACTCTTATAAACCTATCGAAAAGTCTTTTTTTGGAGTAGGGGGCATTTTTGGAAAATTTTCGCAAAAAGTAAGAGCCATCAAATAAAATTAGAACGAAAAAGCGGTTTATAGAACATCCACCAAAGCAGCGAGTTCTATTAACTCCTTAACTTTTTCGACATCACAGTCTTTAAAGGGAATCTTCTGGAGATTATTTTCTTCTATAAACGATTCAAGATTTCTGGCTGCATCCTCTCCAAAAGCCACCATGAAATTTTCCCCTTTTTTTGCGCCAACTTTGCTTATCGCTTCATGAATCTGGAGGGTTCCTGCAAGTCTGAGCAAAATTTCTCCCGTGATGGTTCTGGCTTTATTTGTATTCCTTTCAAATGCCTTTAAAGAAGATATTGTGGCAAAAGCCAGCTGTTCCCAGCATTTCACACTGACTATCTGCATATTTTTTTGGATTTTGGTGAAAATCCCGGATGGATCTTTCAACTTCACTTTTTCAATGGCAATTTCATACCTATCCCATTTTATAAGCTTCATCCCAAGACCCCCATGTTATTTTAAAATTTTGGGGTTATAACCTTTTTACTCCACACATTTGGGTACTTTTAAAGAATTTTTGTTTATGAGCCAAATTTTTTAAAATTTTTTGAAATTGATATTATGCTGATATTAACAAGAATAAAAAAGTATTTAACTACATAATGATTATTAGTGTATTAGCAACTGCTAGGTGATACAAATATGGCTAGGAATATGAAGATAATCAGCGTTCAACTGCCTCAAAGTCTCATTAATGCCATTGATACCCTCGTTAAGAGGGGTGTTTATCCCAATCGGAGTGAAGCCATAAGGACAGCGATCAGGGAATTGATAAAGAAGGAGCTCTATCAAACAGAGATTTCAGAGGAAGAAAAACCCGCGTATATAGCTGATTAATAATGTTAGGGGGTAAAGGGGATGGTTTTTAAGCTTTTAGAACAAGCCGGGCTTAATATATTTGATGATGAAGAGGAGAGAGGAAGGAGCAGAAACCGGAGCCCAGTTAATATAAAGGTAATCGGTGTTGGTGGAAGCGGTAACAACACGATAACGAGGCTCTACGATATAGGAGTTAACGGGGCTGAATTAATTGCCATGAACACCGATTCTCAACAGCTCCAGAGGACAAAGGCTGAGAAAAAGATACTTTTGGGACCAAATATAACCTATGGAAAAGGTGCCGGCGGAAGCCCTATGGTGGCTTATAGAGCCGCCGAGGCGAGTGCCCAAGATATTGCCGATGCTGTTAAAGAGGCGGATTTGGTATTTATAACCGCAGGAATGGGAGGAGGAACAGGCACGGGTGCAGCTCCTGTGGTTGCCAGGGTAACAAAGGAGGTTGCAAAGAACAGTGGAAGGCTCCAAGAACCTCTCGTGGTGGGAGTGGTGACATTCCCCTTCAAGATGGAGGGACAGATAAAGCTGGATAAAGCGAGAGCCGGTGTTAAAGAACTCATGAAGTATGCAGACACCGTGATTGTTGTTGATAATAACAAGCTCCTAGATTTGGTTCCCAATTTACCCATCACCCAAGCCTTTAGGGTTGCGGATGAGGTAATAGCCAGGATGGTTAAGGGATTGAGCGAGACAATAAACCAAGACTCAATGGTTAACATTGACTATGCGGATGTCTATACTGTCATGAAGAAGGGTGGAACAGCTTTAATCGGGATAGGTGAGTCAAATTCCAAGAACAGGGCGGTAGATGCCGTTTTAGATGCTCTTAACAACAAAATGCTTGATGTTGAATACGATGGGGGGAAGGCTGCTCTGGTGCACTTCACCATGGGACCCGATGTTAAGCTCGAGGAGATAAACAAGGCTATGGAAGAGGTCAACAAGAGGCTGGGTTCTAGGAGTGAAATAATATGGGGTGCTAGAATAGACGATGAGCTGGAAGGATACGTTAGGGTAATGGTGATAATGACAGGGATTAGATCTCCCTACATATACGGGAGTGCTGAGGCACTTCAGGATGAGAAAAGGGAGATACCTGATCAGAAGCTGGAGATGAGATATACAAGGCAGGAATATATCGACAGGGATCTTGAATTCAACAGAGACTTCTATGATGATGAAATGAAGCCTTTATACCCGACCAGAAGAAGCTTCCGCTTGGATAACATACCGGAGCTTTAATTTCTTCCCATAATTCTTTCGGTGGACACCATGGCTACGGTAATTAGTATAGCCAATCAGAAAGGAGGAGTGGGGAAAACCACTCTAACCCTGAACCTCGGACACGCTCTGGCAAACAGGGGAAAGAAGGTTCTTATGGTAGATGTTGATCCCCAGTTTAACCTAACCTTCGGGCTTATCGGACTTGATGTTCTTAAATACGAGAGCAACAACGTAGGAACGCTCTTGACTAAAGAAAGTGAAGTTGGAGATTCCATAATCGAGATTAGCGAAAATCTTCATCTGGTTCCTTCTCATTTAAACCTCTCGCAGAAGGAGATAGAGATTATAAATTCGTATAATAGGGAAAGACGTTTGGAGAAGGCTTTAAAGCCCGTTTTACCCGACTATGATTACGTCCTGATTGACAATCCTCCCAGTATGGGGATATTTTTGGTGAATTCCCTGACTACGTCCGATTACGTTCTAATACCTTTGGAGCTCAGTTACTTTGGAGTAATAGGAATGCAGCTTATGTTCAATCTGATGAGGATGATAAAAGAAGAAACGAATGAACATCTGTCTCTTATGGGTATAGTGCCCAACAAATTTACGAGGCAGACCAAAGTTCCAAAAACACGCTTAAAGGAGCTCAAGGAGACGTACCCAAACGTTCCCCTTTTAACCACCATTCCACAGTCAATAGCATTGGAAAAGGCGCAATCACAGGGTCTGAGCATATTCGAATTCGAGGGTGATGGAAGGGCTGCAAAGGCATTTTTAAAACTTGCCAATGAGGTGATTGGAATTGCCGAGAGAAGGTAAAATCCCCAAGTTATTTTCAGGATCAATTGATGAACTAACCCAGCCCGCTAAAATTGAGAAAGAAGGGAAGAAAAAGGATTTAAAGAAAGTAAAAAAGCAGAAAACCCTCTTTGTAAGCCAGGACATGAATCTAAAGCTCATTGAGCTCTATGCCCATGAAGGGAGGAGACAGAGTGTTATTGTCGAAGATGCTGTGAACCTCTACTACTACCTCAAAAAAGCCATGGGAGAGAGGAAGTTCGGAGAATTAATGAGTGTCGTGGGGAGAGAAGATGAGAAGTATCTGAGAGAATATCTGGAAAAGTTTACGCTTTAAATCTCATGTTTGTTTAAATAAGCGCTAAAATCAGCCCTGTTCAAATAAGGGGTAAACTCAGCCCGGCTTGAATTGTTTTTTATTTTTTAATTTTTACTCGCAAAAGT
>NZ_JBMXHE010000069.1:0-8516 GCF_053987695.1 Palaeococcus sp. (in: euryarchaeotes) | reverse complement strand
TTTCCATCTCTAAACCTCCGTTTTTGTTTTTAAACGCCAGCCATCGATGTTAAATCTCCCCATCCTCTCATAAATTCCCTGCATGGCATTCAAAAACATTTTCCCCTCATGCCAATCAATATTCTCTGAAAGGATGATCGTCTCCCATTCCTAAAGGGGCTTTTCTAAAGCGAGTTGCCAGTTCATTTTTGCTTCCCATTTGAACTTTAATTCGTCTCTAATTATGTCCCGTGCTCCCAGCTCTCCAGATATTTCTTTTGCTCTTCGGTGAGCTGCTCAATCTCAATGCCCATGGCTTTGAGCTTAATACTCGCGACCATCTCGTCAATCTCCCTTGGGAGGACGTAGACCCTGTTTTCGAGCTTCTCATGCTTGTCCCTGATGTATTTAGCCGCCATCGCTTGCAAAGCGAAGCTCATATCCATAATCTCAGCTGGGTGCCCATCAGCTGCCGCTAAGTTCACCAAACGCCCTTCCGCAAGGAGGTAGAGCCTCCTTCCATCTTTGAGCTTGTACTCGGTGATGTGTGGCCTTGGATTGTTTATTTCCACAGCCAAGCTCTCCAGGTCTGGCTTGCTTATCTCAACATCGAAGTGGCCAGCGTTTGCCATTATTACTCCGTCCTTCATGACCTCGAAGTGCTCTCTCCTGATACAGTTTATGTCTCCCGTTGATGTTACGAATATGTCTCCAACTTTAGCGGCTTCGCTCATTGACATCACTAAGAAGCCGTCCATTCTTGCCTCTAAAGCCCTAATTGGGTCAACCTCCACGACTATAACAGTAGCTCCAAGACCCTTAGCCCTCATGGCTATTCCTCTTCCGCACCAGCCGTAGCCAACTACAACGACGTTTTTACCAGCTATGAGGAGATTTGTGCTCCTTATTATGCCGTCCCATGTTGATTGACCCGTTCCGTAGCGGTTGTCAAAGAGGTATTTGGTGTATGAGTCGTTAACGGCTATGATTGGGAATCTAAGCACTCCATCCTTCTCCATCGCCCTAAGCCTTATCACACCCGTTGTGGTCTCTTCGCTTGCACCCCAGATGTTTTCTATCAATTCCTGCCTCTCCTTAAGCACCGTTGAGACCATGTCCGCGCCGTCGTCTATGAGGATGTTTGGCTTGATGTCCAAAGCCTTGTGCATGTTTTCGTAGTACTCCTCTCTGTTCTCTCCTCTAATGGCGTATACTTTAACTCCGTTCTTTGCCAAAGCCGCCACAACGTCATCCTGCGTGCTCAATGGATTGCTGGCGGTGGCGGAAACCTCTGCTCCCCCAGCTTTGAGCGTCAATAATAGGAATGCCGTCTTCATCTCCAAGTGCAAACAAGTGGCAATCTTCAATCCCTTAAAGGGCTTTTCCTTCTCAAACTCCTTCCTTATGCTCTGTAAAACAGGCATGAAGCGAGAGACCCAATCTATCTTCTTCTCTCCCTCTGGTGCCAGATTAATGTCCCTAACACAATAATCTCTCGTGCAGTCCATGCTATCACCAGAGGATAATCAAAAAAGAAGTTAAAAAGGGTTTTTATGATGGTGATGAAAAGAGTCCCTTACTCCTTTTCGCGCATGACCTTTACAATTTTGTAGTTTCTACCATTGCACTCTAGCTCCCCGGTTATCTCAAGTATCTTGACCACGTCCCCCTCAAAAAGCCCTTCCGGCTTAATAACATTCTGCTTTTCCAGATCATCGCATTCGATGAAATTTAGGGTTATCCTGGAACCGACGATGGCATATCTAGGATCCACTGCAACTTCAATGGAAGGCTCTATAACATCGACCACCCTAACCTTGCCTTCATGGAGAGGGCAGGAGTGCTCTATATTTCTGATCCTCAGAACCTTATACCTCCTTCCGGGCTCCAAATTTCCAACGCAGACTCTTGCAAGCCTGCATGTTTTGCATGGGTCAGCAGGTCCATAATAGATGAACTCTACCCCTGGTTTTGCAAGCTTTTCCCCAACTAACGTGACCACCATTTTAACACCTCCTCAATGAAAGATGATCATATAACACCTGTTATTTTAGCCGCTTTTTCGGCGGCTTCCCTTGTTAAACCTTCCTTCCCCAATATTGTGTATCTGTTGGGTCTTATTGTATGAGCAATGGTTAGAGCTTCCACTATATACTCCGGTTCAATCCCCAGTTCGTATGCATTTGTAGGTGCGTCCACTCTTTTTAATGTATCCCTGATTTTTTTCCAGTTCAAGCCGTGGAGGTATGCCATTATTATTGTTCCCACCCCACACTGCTCGCCGTGAAGTGCCGGCTTTTCCAAGAGCATATCCAAGGCATGGCTAAATAGGTGCTCCGCTCCGCTGGCGGGTCTTGAAGACCCTGCAATGCTCATGGCGACACCACTTGATATCAAACCTTTAACGACCTTTCTAACGCTCTCCTCATTGCCCAAACGGATTATGTCGGCGTTTTTAATTACCATCTTGGCGCTCATGAGGGAGAGAGAAGCGGCGTATTCACTGTAATACTCGCCTTTAAGTTTGTGCGCCAGCTGCCAGTCTTTAACTGCCGTTAAATTAGATATCATATCACCAACACCAGCGGCCAAAAAGCGATATGGCGCCGTTTTAATAACCTTAACATCCGCTATGATGGCAATTGGAGGACGAGCTTTTATTGACGTCTTAGCACCGAGATCCTTTATCGAAGCGTTTGCGCTCGCTATTCCATCGTGAGAAGCCGTCGTGGGGAAGCTTATGAACGGAATACCCTTCCTGAATGATGCAAGCTTTGCAACATCTATTATGCTTCCGCCGCCAACGCCAATGATCCACCCTATATCCTCATTTTCAATAAGGTTTACCACTCTTTTGACCTCATCCATCGTTGCACCTTTTATCGTGAGAGAATAAACAATGAACTCCTTCCTCAAATGCCTTTCAACTTCAGAACCCGCTATCTCCTTCGTTCTCTTTCCATAGAGGATCAGGACTCTTTCACTCAATTTTAGCCTTTTTGCAACTTCATTTACTTTATCCTTCAAATTCTCACCCAGAATTACCTCCCTTGGAAGCTCCATCAGGTGCATGAGCATCACTCCTAAACTACTTAGTCCTTCCAAACTTAAAAACATTGGGTAGAAAAAGCTTTAACGTTATAGGAGAACAAAGGGTGGTGGTAGAATGAGCATCGGTGGAATTTTCAAGGAATACTTTGTGAACCCCATACTCTACAACACGGGTTATAACACGGTTAACACCCTGACCTATGCCCTTATTCTCGGTCTCGCCTCACTGGGGGCATATAAAGTCCTCAAGAGAATGGGAATAAAATATGACAACGCTTTCTTTAGAGCCCTCATTCCCTACATGATCCTCGGGTCATTTTCAAGGGCTTTAACGGATGCCACGATAATTCCAAGAACTTTTCTAACCGTAACGCCGGGCATATATCTCGTCATGGGCGTAATAACCTTCTCCTCCCTCCTTATAACCCACAGGTTCTTTGAGGACTGGCGCAGGATATTCCTATACACCGGATGGAGCCTTATTGGTATTGATTTCTTCCTCCTCATCACACATTTGGACAGGGTGAATCTCACGGCAGAGCCCTTAAAATATTTTATACCTTTTGTGCTGCTGGCTGAAGGTGTGATATATCTCCTAACAAAGAAAATCCGCCTTGTAAGGGACAATTCATATCTCTTTTACGCCCATTTCTACGATGCGACGACAACGTTTGTGGGCGTTGATTTTATGGGCTACTGGGAACAGCATGTACTTCCAAGGTATTTGATAAATTTCACGGGCACGGCTGCGATTATGTATCTTTTAAAGTTCACGGTTCTCCTGATTGCTCTCTACCTGATGGGCGAGATAGAGGAGACAGAAAGCGACAAAGAGCTCATGGATTTTATAAAGATGGTGATCTTCATACTCGGCTTTGCTCCTGGAACCAGAAACCTTCTTAGAATGCTCATGGGGGTTTGAGGATGTATGAGTGGAATGAAATTGCGATTCAGATTGCGAAGGAGATAGAGAATGAGATAATGCCTCTTTTTGGAAAAGCCAAGGCCGGGGAGTTCATAGGGATAAGCCCCAGCGGTGACCAAACGAAACTCGTGGATAAAAAGGCTGAAAATGTAATTCTAAACTATCTAAAGCCTCTGAATGTGAACATAGTCAGCGAGGAGATAGGCAGCATAGATAAAGAGAGCGGATATACCGTTATTGTTGATCCCCTCGATGGTTCCTATAACTTCATAAATGGAATACCCGTTTTTGGGTTCAGCTTTGCAGTTTTCAAAGGAGAAGAACCAGTCTATGCCATGATATACGAGTTCATAACCAGGGATGTTTATGAGGGGATTCCCGGTGAAGGAGCGTACCTCAACGGAAGGGAGATACATGTCAGACCTATGAATGAGAGGCTTATTGCCCTGGATCTCTATACAAGGGGGAGGGGGATTGAGATTTTAACGAAAATCAAGAGAAGCAGGGTTCTGGGCGCTGTTGCCGTGGAGCTCGCCTACCTAGCCAAAGGGGCAATAGATGGAGTTGTGGACATAAGGAACTACGTCAGGCCCACGGATATAGCAGCGGGAATTGTCATAGCAAAGGAGGCGGGAGCCATAATAAGAGATGACAGGGGAGAAGAACTCAAATTCGGTTTAAACGCCTCAGAAAAGACAAATTTGATAGCCGTAAACGATGAGCGGCTCCTCAATTTGATACTTGAGAGCATTTGATACACCGGTAGCAACATTCGATAAAGCGAAAACTTTAAAAATCAATGTTCACGAGCTATATTGGGCGCGCCGGGGTAGCTCAGCCTGGTCGGAGCGCTCGGCTCATAGGGCGCTTCCCCTCGGGGAAGCCTGGGAAACCGAGAGGTCGCGGGTTCAAAGCCCGCCCCCGGCACTAAATATCCCTTCTGGAAAAACAGAAATTTCGGAAATTCTATAAAAGCGGCCCCTGCCATGAAAAGAGAGGGCTCAAGAACACACATAATCGGGAATAAGCTGGCATTGAATTGATGGAATACCATTAGAACGGCATTGGCAAATTTTAAAGTCCAAGAAGTCTGGTGCGGGGGGTGGGATTTGAACCCACGAACCCCTGCGGGACAGGACCCTCAATCCTGCGCCTTTGACCAGGCTCGGCAACCCCCGCGCGAGCCGTGTTATTCTCCATCCAAACGGGCTTATAAACTTTTCTGTTCCCTCTGCCGAAAAATTTATAAATGATTTTCCACTCTTATGGATTGGACGCATCTTGGGCCGGTAGCTCAGCCTGGTTAGAGCAGCGGGCTCTTAACCCGCAGGTCCGGGGTTCGAATCCCCGCCGGCCCGCCAGATTGCTGTTCTATGACGAAATTGAAAAGAGGCAAAAAGATGAATTTTAACAGCTTAGGACTTTCAAAGGATGCCCTACGTACCGTGAGGGATAGAGGTTTTAAAAAACCAACTAAAATTCAAAGGGAAATAATTCCCCGGTTTTTAAAGGGCGATAAAGACTTAATAGGACAATCCCAGACAGGGACGGGCAAAACAGCTTCATTTGGACTTCCTCTAGTTGAGCTTGTGGAGGAGGAAAATAGAAGCGTTCAGGCGATTATAATCACACCCACAAGGGAACTTGCCATTCAGGTCGCTGACGAGATAAACTCGCTAAAGGGTCGAAAAAGACTCAAGATTCTTCCAGTTTACGGTGGTCATCCCATAGGACCTCAGATTAGAGCTTTGAGAAGAGGTGTTCACATAGCGGTTGGAACCCCGGGTAGGGTGCTTGATCACATAGAGAGGGGCACTTTGAGACTTGAGAACGTGGAATATTTCATTCTCGATGAGGCGGATAGGATGCTCGATATGGGATTTATAGAGGATATTGAGCGCATACTGGAACATACGAATGAGAATAAACGCGTTTTCATGTTTTCCGCCACGATTCCACGGGAGATTTTGAGGCTCGCGGGACGCTACTTAAAGGATTATGAGGTCATAAGGACAGGAGAAAAAAGCCTGACTCCCGAACTCGTGGAGCAGGAATACTTTGAACTTCATCCATCGAAAAAGTTCGAAACACTCCGCAGAATTCTCAATGGCAATTTTTATGGAATAATCTTCTGTCAAACGAAGAGGGAAACAAAGGAGCTTGCAAGAAGGCTTGCGAGGCTCAACTATAGAGCAGAGGCTTTAAATGGAGACATGACTCAAAAAGCCAGGGAGAGTGTTTTAAGGCGTTTTAAGAAGAGAAGAACTAGAATTCTCGTGGCTACGGACGTGGCTGCCAGAGGAATAGATGTTAAAGATTTAACACATGTCATAAACTACTCTCTCCCCCAGAATCCCGAGGCATACGTTCACAGGATCGGGAGGACGGGAAGGGAAGGAAAGAAGGGTAAGGCGATAACCTTCGTAACCCCATGGGAATCCCACAGACTGAAGCATATCGAGAGAATTGCAAAAGTGAGGATTAGAAAAGTGCACGGGAGAAGGGCTTCTTAGATACCCCTCTATTTTTTGCTTCTCTAATCATGAGTATCAGTGCCATCACTCAAAGAACCGATCATTCTCACAGGCTCAATGTTTCCATATGGTTTGAAAAACCATTAAATCCTGTTCAAAATAGCTGAGAATTTAAAAGATTAAAATTAAAAATTTAAAATATCAAAATAGTTTAATGAACTGCTCTTTTGAGAGCACAACCCTGTAATGGCAGGGTGTGAAGCCCGGAAGCACGGATTTAGGAACCAAAATAGTCTCCTCCATACCCATAGAACTTACGTGTGAAATTAACTCGATGACCTGATCATTTAGACTGAAAAGCCAAGCATTAATGTAATCCGGGACCGCCTCCTTATTCAAGAGTGAGATCGTAATAATCCTGAGATCACTTAAAGGTTCCCTCTCAAAACTCGCAATAGATGCTCGGACTATCCTGTTCATCATTCTCTCACCAAACTCATGATACGTTCCTTCCATAGTGGTTATGAGGCCCGCAACTAATGCATCCTTAGAAATCCTCGAACTTAATTCACGGTACAAATTGATCAATTTTGCGAGACCTGTTTCATCGCTCCAATCTTGTATTTGAAAAATGTACGGCTCTTTAGAATAAATCTCATATTTGGAACCAAAGAGATCAATAACATAAAGCTTTCCTTCCTCCCCAGTCTTGTGGAGATCCACTCCTGCACGCTCTAATCTTAATTCAAGTTTTGAAACAGGCAACACGGTGTTAAGAACAACTCCAATCGCACCATTTTCTATTAAAGCTTTAAATATTCTTAAGCCTAATATCCAGCCTAGAGACCTTCTGTCATACGCTATCAACAAGTTCCCTCTATCAACAACCCCTCCCCCTAACGCAGCATCTACATCCTTTAATCCCGTTCGCACCACGTTCATAATCAACCCACCAAATTGAATGTTTTCCTTAAATTATTAAAAGCTTTTTATAAATTCCATAACTAGAGCATAAGAGGCTTGAATGGCTACGAAAACTATCATATCAATCGTTCCTCTTGCAAGAGTTATACTAGTTTTGGCAGAGAAGTATTCGAGGGTTTGTGTGAGGCTCTAAATTATTCAACTGGCTTGGTAGGGAGAAGTTAATGGAAATTGGGCTTTTAAAAGAGCGAATGGCGGGCCCGGCGGGATTTGAACCCGCGACCTTCGCCTCCGGAGGGCGACGCTCTATCCATACTAAGCCACGGGCCCTCGCTACTAACTAGCTACCCCAAAATAAAAGCTTTTTGAATAATTGAATGGGGAGAAGGGAAATCAAATGTTCTCTCTCAAATCGATTATATGCTCCATCTCTGGACCCGTCTTTATGAGCCCAACGGGAACACCCACGCGCTCCTCAATTTCCCATATAAATTCTTTAGCCCTTTGAGGGAGCTTTTCAAAGTCGTTGACTCCAAATGCATCCTTGTCGTACTTGTCGAGCATCGTTATCGCGAGCACTGTGGCACCGTTGACCCTCGCCGAGTATTTGGCAAATTCATAGTCAAACCAGCCGACACGCCTACGCCTCCCCGTGACGGTTCCATATTCCACAAGTCCCATTCTATCCGCTTCTTCCTCGCTCATCTCCGTTGGGAATGGGCCCGCACCAACGCGCGTTGGGAAGCTCTTGAAGACCACAATCACGTCATCAACTCTTGTCGGTCCAACGCCCACATCGCTCGCTATTGCTGAAGCGCTCGTATCCTTTGATGTAACATAAGGATATGAACCATAATAGAGACTTAATCCAAAGCCTTGAGTTCCCTCAATGAGGATTAGTTTTCCTTCATCTAAAGCGTCGTTAACCTCCTGAGCAACGTCCGTTAAGTACGGCTCGAGCTCCTTAATGTCCTTTGCCTGTCTGGCCTTCCTCATAACCCTATCTGCATTTGCTGGACCGCAACCGCTTCCCGTGGTCCCTATCTTCCCGTGCAGGTAAGCATTGGTTCTATCGAGTTCCCTGTGCCCGGGCTCTATGATTGTGCACCTGTAGTCAATGCCTACTCTCTTCTCAACATTGAAGGGTTTTAAATGCTCCAGTT
>NZ_JBMXHE010000068.1:0-4955 GCF_053987695.1 Palaeococcus sp. (in: euryarchaeotes) | reverse complement strand
GCCACTCCATGCGTGTTTCTTCTCGCTAACGAGTCCCGCCCATGAATAAATCCTTAGCCCTACGAAACTCTCATAGTGGCCCGCTACGTATGCCTCTCCATCGAGCACGACAACTCCTGAAACGACTGGCTGGACGGCATCATTTTCCTGAAGATCGTACGAGACGGAGCTTCCATCCGGCTTCACGAGGTACAGCTTGTGACCTTCCCAGTCTATTGCGGCCGCCAGACTCCCGTCCGGAGACAGGTCCATGAAGGGTATTCCAGCAGTTGATACATTCCATATGGGGCTCATATTCCATCGGTTGCTGGTTTGTGTGGATGATGTGGTCTGCTGGGGTGACACTGTGTTTTCTGAAGATGAATTCGGATATGAAATTGAAGATGAACTTGGAAGTGAACTGGAGGAAGGTACTGTCTGTGTCCCTTCCTCCGAACCTATGCACGCCGCCGAGACCACTACGAGCGAGAGAAGAAGGATGCAAAGAAAACGCTTCATCAGATCACCTTCTCGAGTTTGAGGTCTTTAAGCTCAATGTAGGCATAGATTATGGTTTCCTTCCCTGTGCTGCTGTCTTCAAATGAGTAATAGCCCTCCCCCTCAACAAGCAGGGGCAGATAGGGTGAGAACTTGCCCTTTCCGTCCATTGAAACGCCTTCGGGGGTCCCCTGATACTTCCACTGGAAGTCCACGAGTTTAAAGGTCACCCCGGAGAACGTAGCGGTTCCGTCCGGGTTGGTGCTCCACTTCCAGCTGTGTCCCTGCATGTCGCTCCACACCCCGCTCTGGGGAACGAGGACGTTGACATCTTCCCATTCGTGCCAGATTCCAAAGTTGAGAGTTGCAACCCATCCTATGTAGAGGTTAACCAGATCCTCGTTGAGCTCCTCAAAGGTTTCCTGATCTCCCTCAAAATAGGGGAACAATCCTGTCCGGAAGGGCGATGGATTCATAAAGAGGAATTTTTTCCCCTTATATTCGAGCTCTATTCCAACGAACTCCTTGTTCTGGTTGTAAGGTGATACCATGCTCAACCACATAACATCCCATGGATAGAGAAAGGCACCGCTCTGGTTTGACACATACCATACGGTGATTGTGAGTTTATCATTCATGGAAACCGCCATAACCGGCGTTACAAGCGTTTCATAGGCATAAACCTCATGTTCCCCAAGATCAACCTTATTCATCTGCATATCCTGTCCATATACATGAATCTTGGTCTTTTCCACACGTTTTTCCAGAATGTATTTATAAGTCGGTGAAGTCTGGTTTGGCTGTATCCTATAGTCATATTTGTAATATGTGATGAGATACTCGGCACCGTTAATCTCAATGGGAGCGTATTCCCATGGGTGGCTCCAATAGGCTTCCTCTCTGGGTGTCGAAGTCGTTGTAGTGGAGGTTGTGGTCGTGGTAGCTGTCGAAGCCGTGGTGCTCGACAAAGTCGGAGTGTGTGTTGACGAAGGGCTTGAAGTTGGAATGGACGAAGTCGTTGTAGTGGAGGTTGAAGATGCAGTGGTCGTTGAAGGGGTGCCTGTGGATGTCGATGTGCCACCCGTACACCCGCTGACCAGGACAAAAACTACAATCAATAACGCCACCAGTAAACCTGCACTCTGTTTCATGGATATCACCCCTTACAGTCCGCAGAGAAAGGAAAGCGGACTTATGGATAAATACATAATGGAGAGTTATGCAGGATAAATATAAATAGTTTTCTAACACTTTAAATGAAATTGCAGCATTCGAAAAATATCTAAAAGTTAAAACCCAAGTAGTTGCGGTTTCTTTAGAACATCGAGAAAAGACGGATATTTAATACCCTTTTCCTCCCCAATCATGCAGGGCAAATCAACTATAAAAGGAACCTTTTTAATTATCCCGATATCGGAGCTTGCCACAACCTCAAAATCCTTCAAATCGTGATCAGGCGCCTTTGAAAGCCTGGCACCTCCGGAAAGCCCGAATTTTTCCATGAGCTCCCATGTAATCCTCACCACCTGCCCGCTCTTACTCACAGGAGCGTCGTATAAAAACCAGACCTCCGAAGGTCTCAGAAGCTTTAAAAAACCCAAAAGGAGCTCCAAATTTTTTGGAGTTTGGACGTTAAGGGTATATCCTCCTCTGCGTTCCAGATCCCTCAAGAGACCATCCTCACAGAGGATTGCCCTTCCCTCCAGCAGGGATTCAAGGGTTATCAGGACATTGAATCCATCAATACCCAGAACACTCCCTTCTATTTCTTCCTTCTTTAGAAGTTTTTTCTTCCTCTCCTCGATTTCGGAATCGGAAAAAACACATCTCGCTAAAAAATGCCTCTCCTTTAAAGCCAGCGTATAGTGGTTGGCAACGAAGTCCAGGGCGCTCTTCTTCTTGTAACCTCGATTTAAAAGGTATTTTAGATCCTCATATGCCAAAAATAAAGGAGACATTAGATCACCTTCTCAAGAACTTCCTCTCCTGCATGTATCCTTATCCTCACCTTGTCCGCCAGCAAGGAGCTTTTAACCTTCTTTGTAAGAATTTCATCAACCTGGAATATCCCTGCTAGGTGCTTCATCCATATCTCGATTAGAATCGGATTCTCCTCATCCCCCTCTTTAATTTCAACTCTGTATATCGCGAGAGCCGAGACAGCATGAATGTCCACTTTATCTGTTTTGTATGTTAATCTGCTGCGGCCCTCCTCCATATCGCAGCCATCCGCTATAGTTACACAGCTCCCCTCGATTGTGGTGCATGAAACGGCTTCATCGTGGGTATAGATGGCGTTGAGTGTTAGAACCTTCAAAAGAAGCCAGTCTTCCCTTTCGAATTTTCTGGCAAGCTCCTCAATTATGGGCTCCGCAAGGAATACGCTGAACTCATAGTGGTTATCCCTGTGAATCATGTTCCCGATATCATGGAAGAGAGCTCCAAATATGACTATGAACTTGCTCCATTCAAAGGGCTTCCCCAGTGACTCGGCAGTCGTTTGGATATTGAACTCCTTCAAAATCCGCAGAATTTCCAAAGCTCTTCTTGTTGTTAGCAAAACATGTATAGAACCATGATCGTTGAATTGATAAATGTTCAGGACTATATAATTCGTTGTGTCAAAATAGTGCCGGTATTCTCTGTAAGCCTGCTCATAAATCGTGTAAAGTTCGTCATTTTCCAAAAGAGTTCTTATTTCGTTAAGCAAAATATCCTCTTCGTACATTCTCCCACCGTTAGAAAAAACGCAGAAGAGAATTTAAAAGTTATGTAAAAGGAAAAATTCAGGCAGCCTTGCGCTCCCTGTATTCGTAAGCCACTTCGCCGTCCACTATCACGTACACCTCATCCTCGACGTCCACGTAGTGCATTATAGGTTTATCTACGAGCTCAAATGCCTTCTTCAAATCCTCTCTTGAAGCAAGAACCACCTTCTTTCTGACCTCGCCGGGGAATCCCTCTATTATGTAAGCCTCGAGATCCTTGAACCTTCTAGGCGGTGCCTGTGCCCTTATTGTATAAATCCCCCCCATGAGGGGTGTAAGAAATATCAGGGCAAGCAGGGAAAACACTTTTTTGGCTGTACTTGCTCTCATTGTAATCCCAAACTTTGTTACATAGTTCTCCTTAGTGATTCTACTTGTCAAAGTCCTTTGAGAACGTTCCTCAGTGTTCGTGAAATAGTAGAGTCCTGCCGAGCTATCCTTAATCAAGCTCATATTTTGCTTGAAGTTCTCCTTAACCTCCCTACCGGCTATTACACCTATAACATTAACGTTGGTCTCGAAAATTACCCTTCTGTTCACCCTTTTTAATCCAAGCTCCTTTATAATCTCAGCCGTTTTGTTATCGAGGGTGCTCATGTTAAGATTGAAGTTCACCATGAATTCACCATTTTTAAGGTCTCCTTCCTTCTTAAAGAGCTCCTCCTGCCAGAGGACAACCTCATCCTTTCCCTTGCTGACTGTATAGAGAACTTTGCCCGTTAAGGTGTAGTTTCCTCTAACCACATCTCCAGGAACGAACTTATAGTGGTAGGTGAACATAAAGCTCTCCACAAGAGGAATTGGATATTCTTCTCTGCTTAAAGTGTTCCCGTAAAGTGTATTATTCTTCAAAATGGCAGTGTGCAGCAGTACACCCCTCTGAGAATACTGGCCCACCTTCTCGGTGTACGTGCTGTGGGGATGAAGGCTCATTGCCTTCACGGAATAAAAAGAAAAAACGAAAACAAGAACCACTAGAATGGCTAGCACTTCTCTCCGCGTGATATATGCCTTTATGCGCTCCGTTATTATTTTTTTATCAATTTTCATCTTCATAATCCTCCATATCTAACAATTCCAAGGAGTTTTTACTCCCAAAACATTCACTCGTACATCCACCGCGTTTGAATACCAAAACATTAATTCTACTGCCTCCCACTTGGTTACAGTTCTTTACGATAGGCTTACTTGCTAGAAGGTAAAGTTTTGATTTGCGGTTTCCTAACATTATCCCATCCGTATGCTCATCCATTTCAAGGGTGGCTTTCTCATTGTGAACCAGGTGAAGCCTCCATTTCACGAGAGTTTTTCCATTTTGAAGAGGAACAAACTCAACCGTCCCCTTTGAGGGGGTATAATCCGTAACATTGAACTGGCTTCCTATCCTCTGTACGACCAAGAAATCTCTTTCACTCCCTTTGTTTTTAATCCAAACCCCCGTAGTATAGTCCCTCGCCGTCCCTTCTGGAAGGAAGAGTTTGCCTATGCATCCCTTTAAGTAGCTGTGAACCCTAACACAGCATTTCCCATCATCGCATCCAACAGCCTGCACTACAAGGGAGTTACTCCTAATATCAAACCCCTTTATAGTGGCGCCATCATTGAGGGGATACCTACCACATGAAGTGAACTCTTGCTTTCCAGCTGGATTCTTCTTCGTATATATCAACATATCTAAATAAGCGCTTTCTCCTGCCTCTAAGCTCACAT
>NZ_JBMXHE010000067.1:0-5898 GCF_053987695.1 Palaeococcus sp. (in: euryarchaeotes) | reverse complement strand
ATCCTATCTAACGCGTTCCCGATTGCGTGTCCTACCTCCCGCGTGTATGTTTTTGTGTGTTCTGCTGCAACTACCGCCAGAATTGGGTGGATTTGCGCGAGATGCGCTCTGTATGGCCCCTTTGAGCTTTCATGCCATTTTTTTCATGGTGTGATAATATATATGTTTGAATGGCTCCGTGTACCCGGCATCTAGCACTTCAAATATCTTTTTCCGGAATTCCGAGTGCTTTTCGCAAGATTCTTACTTGTTCTCCATTGTAAACTCTAAATAGTGCCACTTTTTTGATATTTTCTTTCGGGATGCCGTATCTTTTGCTCAGTTCTTCGAGTTCCCTTTCGTACTCTTCTCTTTCGCTTCTCTCATCGGCTTTTTTCTTTTCTTTCTTCCCTCCGAAGATGAACATTCCAGTCAACGCAAGAAGCGACAAAGCCACCACCCACTAAACTTCATCGCAAGAAGAAATAAGCCTTTCGGAGTTTTTCAGAAGCGATAAGCCTTTTCCCTCTCAAATCTCAATCGCCAAAAAGCTCCTTAAAGCTGACGAACCCCCCTTTCTTAACCTCTTCACGCATTTTTCTCAGCTCTTCATGTTCCTCCGCGCTTAAGTCCTCATAACCAAGGAAGTTGTCAATTTTTGAGTTCAGCTCTATGAGGAGACGTTCAATTCTCTCCAATCTTTTAACCACCTCGCTCACAACCTCCACCAATCTATACATCCCACTGAAGACTTAAATAGAATTCGGTTCCTCCATACGTACTGTCAGGATAAGCAGTAGGGTTTGAGTTCTTGATGATTCTTCAGAAAAAGAAGCCATCTTGCCTACCCTGGTGGTGATGCCCCGTTATCCTGACAGTATGCATCCATAAGCCTTTCGAAATCCTCCAAGTCCCATACGATGTATCCCCCTTCCCTCAGCCCCTCTTCCCCCTCAATTTCCTTTGCTACAATGCCATAATGCTTTTTCCAGCCATCAAGCCCAACTAGCTTCGCCTTCCTCTCCAAATCCTTCAGAATTCCCCGTGCATCCCTCTCGTTAAGGCGTTTCCACTTAACTTCAATGAGGAGGGCTTTTTTCTCCCTTTCATTCAGAGCGACAAGGTCAATCTCCTCACCTTTGTACCACCAGCGACCGATCTTCGTGAAGCGGAATGGTACCTTTCTTCCTCTGTTCAGCTCGATAAGGAACTGTTTTGCAATCTCCTCAAAGGCAAAGCCAAGGTAGTGGTTGAAGTTTGTCCTGAACTCCTCCAGCGCGCCATCTGGAAACCCGCTCTCAATCTCCTCGAAGTACGGGGCAACAAATCTGAACCAGAAGGCGAAGTACAAATCTTTAAAGCGGTAGATGCCCCTCTTCGCTTTCCTTCCTACTGGGAGCTCCCTCATCAATATTCCCAGCTCCTCAAGGATCCTCATGTAGCGGGCAGTGTTCTTGGGCTCGACGTAGGAGTACTGGGCTATCTCATTCACCCTGCTCTTGCCCTTGGCTACCGCCTCAAGGATTGTGTAGTAGGTTTCGGGCTCCCTAAGTTCTTCCTCAAGGAGCTCCTTCGCTTCCCTGAAGAGGAATGCGTTGGGATTGAAGAAGTTCTCCTCGATTTCGCCTTCAACGTTCCTTCCATTAAAAAGCTCCAAGTATCTCGGGACTCCTGAGGTTACAGCGTAGAGCTTAACGGCATCGTCCGGCGCTATTTCATTGAACCACTCGAAGAGGTGCTTAAACCTCAGCGGCGGGAGGTTGAGCGTTGCGTCGCTCCTCCCGTAGAGGGGGCTTGAGTAGTTGAAAAAGCTCCTCTTAAGCATCCCCACCGAGGAAGCAGATAGGATTAACATGATGTTGCTTTCCGGAAGGACTTCGTCCACTATGCTCTGGAACTCAGCCTCAACATCGGAATATCGGAGCAGGTACGAAAATTCATCGAGAAAGACTACCACCCTTTCCTGCGATTGAGAGACTATGAAGCGGAAGGCATCGCTAAAGGTCGAGAAATTCGGCGAGGGAATTCCAAAGTGTTCCCCTATTGCCCTGTTGAGTTTCCCTAGATTGTACTCCCAGACCCTCTTCTCGAACTGCACTGCTATGGCGCTCGTGTCCTTGAGAAATTCCCTAACAAGTCTGCTCTTTCCAATCCTCCTTCTCCCGGTGACGAGAACGAGGGTGAAGCCTTTCTTCTCATACAGCTTTTCGAGTGTTTTCAGCTCTTCTTCTCGGTTTACAAATTTTCGAATCTGCATAATATAATCAAAAGTCGAAAAACTATATAAGGGTTTTCCTAAAGCCCGTAACAGGAAACTTTTCGAAATCCTCCAAACCAAAAACCTCCACCTGGAAGTTTTCCTCCCCCCCAACAGCCCGATTAAAAAGGTATTGGCGTGGTATAACACTTAGCCTATAACTTTTAACTTTTTAACGGTTTTACCTTCCCGGTTTTCAAGGAACATCTTTGGAGCTGTACGTGGGAATTCACTTTATGTTCAGTTTTTCCTTCACATCTTCAACTTTCAAGCCTTTGATGAGCAGGTCTTTCTCCCTTGAGGTTTCCCCCCGGATTATAACCACCTCTCGCCCAAAGAGCTTTGAGAAGAACTTTACCACTTCCTTGTTCGCTTTGCCTTCAACCGGCGGGGCTTTGATTTTAACCTTTAAACGCTTCCGCCATTCATCTATCCCATCAATCCCGTTCCTCTTCGCCTTTGGCTGGACGTAGAGCATCAGAATTACTCCATCTTTGGTTTCCTTAATCATGTGCATTCCCCTCCGCTTCATAATGCCCGGAAAGTGAGTACTCCCACACAATCTTAGGCGGGAATTCTCCTTTCTCAATTTTTTCCATTATTTCCCTTGCTATGTTATAAGCGAAGTCAACAGTCTCCTTATCAACTATGCCGTAATTAAGTGCCATCTCAAGCTCTTCTTCGTCTAATAGGAAGTGCTCTCCATTGGGGAATATGAAGATGTCCAAAAACAGGTCGAGCATCTCCAGCGTATTCTCATATCGCTTTGTATATGCCAGCACATCGACATACAGGCCTTTAAAATTCCCTTCTCTATCGTAGACCTTCAAAATATCGTAGTTTTTGCCGACGAAGGCGAAGTAAATCATAAAGTAGCCATTCTCAATAGCCTTAACACCATTAACTCTTAAAGGAGCGAGCATGCCCTCAAACTTTGCTTTCGCAACTATAATGTCTCCTAAATCTGCAATAAGGTCATCTTCTCTTTCTAAAATCCTGTTTGGAATGCGCCTGTATATTAAGTGGATTTTCATCACTTTTTCCTCCCTACAAGGAGAAGCCAATGAGGAAGTTTCTTAAGGTGATATCACCATAAAGTTTGGAAGGGGTATGGAACATTACCCTCCAAAAATAAGCTCCCTCAGCTTCTCCGGGAGCTCATCAATCTTAACCCTTATCTGCCCTCTTGTGTCTCTATCCCTTACTGTCACTGTGCCATCTTCAGGGGTCTGATTGTCCACCGTTATGCAGTAAGGTGTTCCTATTTCGTCGTAGCGTGCATAACGCCTCCCTACGGTATCTTTTTCATCGTAGACGGCTATGAAGCCTTCTTTTTGTAGCATTCTAAAGATTCTGTAGGCGATGGTTTTCAAGGGCTCCTTAGCTACGAGAGGGAGTACAGCAACTTCTATGGGTGCCATATCCTTCTTCAGCTTTAGGTAGACCCTGCCGTCTTCGTCCATCGTGAGGGAATTCTCAAGAAGCAGGTAGAACGGACGATCGATACCAAAACTCGGTTCGAGTACATGAGGTACTATTTTTTCGCCTGTTATCCTCTCCTCGACTTCTCTGATTATGAAATCCTCCTTTTCAAGCTCATATCCATTAAGCGTTATTTTCCCGATTTGATTAAGCCTTTCAACGAGCTTTTTGATTTCTATTTCGTCCATTGCTTGAAGCTTTTCATTAACCTTTTTTGCATCCCCCTTAAGCTTTGGACCAACCTTCTTCATATTCAGGGAGAGTTTTAGACGCTTCACAATCTTCGGTTCTTTGTAATGAATTAAAACCGTCAAATCTTCCCCGCTCTTCTTTATGTGCCTGCTCAGGTCGTAATCTCCCCTATAGGCAATTCCAACGCACTCAACCCATCCAAAACGCTCACTCTTAATCTCGACATCCCATGTATCACTTGAGTAGTGGGCTCTCTCCTCCGGAAGCTGCTGACGGAAGCGTATGGCTTCTTCGGGTATTCCTATGTCCGAGAGTGTTCTCTTGACGACCGCCATATAATAGGCAAAGAAAGTGTTCATTATGTGGCCTTTTTTAACGGCTTCCTCAAGACTCATCTCGATCATTCCAAGGTCTTTGAGCTGGTGTTCTATGGGATAGAGCCTTAAAATCTCGTTCTTTACCTCTTCAAAGTGCGGATGTTCAGTATCCTTGGGGTTGAAGAATATCTCCGCCTCTGCTTGGGTGAACTCTCTAAGCCTAATCATGCCCTGTCTTGGCGAGATCTCATTTCTATATGCCTTTCCTATCTGGAATACACCAAAAGGAAGCTGATTTCTCGCAAAGTGATTCAAACGTTTGAAATTTATAAATAAGCCCTGGGCTGTTTCAGGTCTTAAATACCCTTTTTTATCCTTGTATGGACCTATGAACGTCTCGAACATTAAATTAAAATACCAAACTTCCCCAAGCTCGCCGCCACATTCGGGACATTTTATATCATGTTCTCTTATGAGTTCGGTTAAGTGCTCTGCACTCATCCCCTCTGTATCTACATTCAAAGCTTCTTCTACCAGATGATCTGCTCTAAAGCGTAAGCCGCACTTTTGGCACTCGACTAGAGGGTCAACAAACTTTTCGACGTGTCCCGAGGCTATGAAAACTTCCTCAGGGGTTATTGTTGGAGTTTCAAGCTCGAAGAAACCTTCCCTCTGAAAGGCTTCTCTAATTTTCTGTTCGATTTTTCTCTTTATACTAGCTCCAAGAGGACCATAATCATAAAAACCAGCACTACCACCATATATCTCAAAGCTTCCCCATGCAAAGCCTCTCCGCCTCATCAAATCCTGCAATACTTCAAACTTGTCCATCTTTTTCACTTCTCTCACCTTTTATGGGCTATGAGAAGAGCCTAAAAAACTTTTGTGGTTGGGGATACTCTCCAGCCAGCAGTAGAAAAGCAATTCTAAACTTCTGTTACCCTTCTAAGGGATTTAAAAAAGCACAAAGATGAAATCACATTATTTAACTCCTGATTTCTTTGTTTAGATTTATTTTAGTGATTTATCATTCGCATCCAAAAGAGCAAAACCTTTATAAATGTAAAGTTTCTAGGATTGGATAAAATATCCAAGAGGTGAAAAAGGTGAGGAATCTTGATGTGCTGTTTTACCCAAAGAGTGTGGCAGTTATTGGTGCCTCAAATATTTCTGGAAAAGTTGGAAATGCTATAATGTGCTCCATAATGAGAGGTTTCAGCGGAAAAATTTATGCTGTTAATGTCAAGGGCGGAGAAATCAAGGTTAATGGAAAAAAGTTCAAAGTGTATGGGAGTATAAAAGATATTCCTGACGAAGTTGACGCTGCCGTTATAGCCGTCCCGGCAAGGTTCGTCCCTCAAATTATCGATGAGTGCGGGCAAAAGGGAGTTAAAGGAGCAATAGTTATTTCAGCTGGCTTTAAGGAAGCTGGAAAAGCAGATTTGGAAGAAGAATTGGTAAGGAGAGCAAGAAAATGGGGAATTAGAATTATAGGGCCTAACTGTTTAGGTGTGACAAATTTAGAGAATAGCTTTGATTGTAACTTTAATCCTCCGGAGAGGCAGGCTAGGCCTGAGTTTGGTGGGATTGCTTTTATGAGTCAGAGTGGTGCTTTTGGAGCGGCTATTCTTGATTGGGCTGCGAGGCATGAGGTTGGGATGAGTAAGTTCA
>NZ_JBMXHE010000066.1:0-6881 GCF_053987695.1 Palaeococcus sp. (in: euryarchaeotes) | reverse complement strand
GCCAGGTAAGCGTTAGCTGGTGGATCATTGTTCTCAACAATAGTACCGCTTTCAGAACTCTTAACAATCCTGTAAACATTCTCAGGCACTTGTCCATCAATTAACGGGTGCCAGTCACCGTTATCATCAACCCAGGCAACCACACCAGGACCGTGGTAGAGAACCTTACCGTCATGAGTGAAACCCTGAGTTAGCATTCCAGCATCAGGAGTGTTCGGGTCAGGATTCACAATACCAACAACCCTGTACCCAGCTCCGGCATTACTGTTCGGATCCTCAACTGAAGCTAAATCAAGCCTGAGCTTAACACCCAGCTGGTCGAGAAGAGTATCAACGTACTCCTGCACCTGAACACCGCTTCCATAGTCTGAATCACCGGCAACCCAGAGAACTTTACCACCCTCACTGAACCACTTAGCAATAGCCTCAATCTCCTCAGGATCAAAAGGACTACCCGGCTGACCAATTATCAGAACCTTAACATCCTTTAAAGCATCGTATGTAATCTTGTCGCCTAAATTCTTGATTCCAAGAACATCGGCTTGTGCTGGATCACCGATATACGCCCAATTCACATTGGTCATGGTTGGGATAATTCCCTGAGCTATCGTTTCATTCGTATCTTTGTCAATAACGTCACCCGTTAAGTACTTGTCATTTTCACCATGTGCCAAGTCAACAGCAACTGTGGCTGCACTGGCAAAAACAAAACCAAACACACCAAAAAGCATTAAGGCAGCTAGCACTGCGCCAAGCTTCTTCACAGTTATCACCTTTAAAAATTCTGTATCTCAGAGTTATAAAGATTTTGAAGTGGAACATCCCTACACGCAAAATCCTTTAAAGGAGTAGAGCAACTTTAGGTAGGTGATGGAAATGGACATGGAAGACCGGATAAACTTGATAACGAGAAAGCCTGCCGAAGAGGTTTTAACAGTTGAAAATTTGAAGCATCTCCTAGAAGTAGGCGTTCCCCTTCAGCACTACATAGGTTTTGAGATAAGCGGTTACATTCATCTTGGAACCGGTTTAATGGCGGGAGCCAAAATAGCAGACTTCCAGAAGGCTGGAGCGAAGACTAGGGTGTTTTTGGCAGACTGGCACTCTTGGATAAACGATAAGCTCGGTGGAGATTTGGAAGTAATTCAAAAGGTTGCTTTGAGCTACTTCAAAGAGGGCATGAAGCAGAGCATTAAAGCAATGGGCGGTGACCCGGACAGAGTTGAATTTGTGCTCGCAAGCGAGATTTTGGAGAAAGGTGATTACTGGCAGACAGTAATAGACATCTCAAAGAATGTTACCCTCTCACGGATGATGCGCTCGATTACAATCATGGGAAGACAGATGGGGGAGGGTATAGACTTTGCAAAGCTCATCTATCCCGCCATGCAGGTTGCTGACATATTCTATCAGGGAGTAAACCTGGCTCATGCAGGAATGGATCAAAGGAAAGCTCACGTAATAGCAATTGAAGTGGCTCAAAGGCTCAAGTATCATTTCTTAGAGTGGGAGGGGGAAAAGTTAAAGCCCGTTGCGGTTCATCATCACCTTCTCCTAGGACTTCAAGAGCCGCCAGTCTGGCCCATAGAAGGGGAGGAGCACTTTAAGGAAATTAAGACACAGATGAAGATGAGCAAGAGCAAACCCTACTCCGCGGTATTTATACACGACACTCCCGAGGAAATAAGGCAAAAGCTTAGAAAGGCATTCTGCCCTGCAAAGGAGGTTAACTACAACCCGGTTTTGGACTGGGCAGAGTACATAATCTTTAGAGAAGAGCCTACGGAGTTCATAATCCACAGACCGGCAAAGTTCGGAGGAGATGCGACATACACGACGTTTGAAGATCTCAAAAAGGACTTTGCCGAAGGAAAGCTCCACCCACTAGACCTCAAGAACGCCGTTGCGGAGTACCTGATAGAACTCCTAGCACCCGTAAGGAAATACTTCGAGAAGAACCCCGAGCCATTGGAGCTCATGAAAGAGATAAAAATTACAAGGTGAGCTCTTAGTAAACGAGACCAAATAAAAACAGTGGCACGCGGTTATCTCCTGTGACAACGCCGTCAACCGCTGTGTAGTCCGGCCTCTGGTATTTTCCCTTTCCTTTTCCACCAACCTCGATGATTACGTCTCCCACCTTGAAGTCAGGAGTTTTTTGGCCCTTTTCCCCTTTGAGATAGCAGAGGGGAGCGATGTGAATTAGGTGGTTCACGAAGAATTCCTCCCTGAGGGCACCAAGCTCCACATCAAAGCCTTTCCTCTCAAAGAATCTCCTGAGAGGGACGGTCAAATAGAGCTTTGGCTCCTTTCTAACGTCTCCGCACGGCAGAATCCTGTGGATAAGACCCGCCGAGGTCAGGTCAGAGACCAATCTAACGGCAAAGGTTTTTGACACCCCCAAGTTTTTGGCTATTCGTGAGTAGTTGGCTTCAAAGGGCTTGGACTTGGCTATGTAGTAAAGCAGTCTAAAAGCCTCCTGCTCATATTTCACATCTATCTCCCTCAGCGCCGAGAGGTCTTGGAGTATAACCTTTCTCAGGGAACTATCAAGTGCATCAAAAAACCCGCTCTTCGGATACAGCACCCCTCCCCTAACCATGTATTCACGCCACAGTGGTTCTATTTCAGTGTACATCTGTGTCAGGTCAAACGTTCTCGAAAGGATTTCTTTGATAGACAGCCTCGGCAGGTTCATGTCACTTTTTATGTTAAGCCACTCCCGGAATGATGCCGGCGGAAGCTCCTTTAAAATTACCCTCCTCGAAAGGTCAGAGGAGGAGGTTAAGATATCAATGGTCGACGAGCCGGAGAAGATTACTCTCACCTCATGCTCGTCGTAGATGGTTTTTAAATCCGCTTCCCAGCCGGGTTTTCTATGAATTTCGTCTATGAACACGTTCCGGAAGCCCATTCTGGCCAGCTCTTTAACAACTTCATAGAGCGAGAAAGGTTTTATCAGTGTTGAATCCGCCGAGAAATAAATACTCCTTTCGTATTCTCTCGCCAGCTGGAGCATGAGAACGGTTTTGCCAACACCGCGTATGCCCCTAATACCAACATAGTATTCCTCGTCTATCCTTAGTATCTCATCAAAAAGGAACCTCCTCTTGGGGAACCTCAGCACCCACGAGGTCAGCCTCCTGCTCGTGGCAACAAGTGAGCTTAACACATGCTCGTCCATGTTATCTTCTGCGTTCTCGATCCTTATAAATTTTGTCCTCATTCAAAGACAAAATTCCAATATTTCGTCTTTATAGAAAGACAAAAATTTAAATTTTCGTTCCTACGTGAGGACGGATCAGATTTCCACAAAAACCGTGAACTCCTCTCCAAGTGCTTTTATCCTGTAAGCCCTAAGTTTGCCCTCTAAAAGTGCTTTTATGTTCCTCAACAAGGTCTCTCGCTTTCTTAACAGTTCTTGAGATTCTTCTACACTTATTGCTTTAAACCTCAGCTTTCCTCCCGCTCTTGTTTGGGCTACGTTTGGAACATCGACTTTAGCCACAACCGCTATCTTTGCATAGCCTCCTGTGGTTTGTCTATCAGCCAGCATAATTATTGGCTTCCCATTCGCTGGAACTTGGATAGCTCCTAAAGGAATCGCATCGGTTATTATATCCGCCCCCTTTTCGGAGTGCTCTATTTTTGATCCCTCTAATCGGTACCCCATCCTATCGGAGTTCGGAGTTACTTCATACGGCGAGCTTAGGAAGGTTTCAATTCCTTCTTTTGTGAAGTGCTCAAGCTGGGGGCCGAGGACCACTCTAATTTCACTCTCATTTGGATATTCTGGTTTAAACTCATCCGGAAGAGCTTTTCCTTCCTTTTTGGTTAAAATTGCATACCCCAATTTTAGCTTATCCCCTGCTTTTAGCGCCCCTCCAAGCTTAGCCCTCAAATAAGTTGCACAGCTCCCCAGGATTTTTTCGCATTTAATCCCACCAGCAAAGGCGATGTATCCATAAACGCCCCTTTTTAAAACACCAACTTCCAAAACATCTCCCCTCTTAGCCCAATAGCTCCGCCAAGGTTCGATTTTAACACCGTTAAGGTAAACGTCAGCTTCCCCCGCAACTGCAAAGACTGTGGATGAGTAAAACTTCATCGTTGGGCCTTGAAGAACGAACTCAATTAATGGAGCGTTGTCATCGTTTCCAACCAAATAATTTGCCAGCCTTGCACTGTAATCATCCATAACTCCACTAACTGGAATGCCAAGCTTTTGATAACCAAAGCGTCCCAAATCCTGAACCGTCGTTAGAGAAGGGACTTTAAGGAGCTCTATCATCTTTCCTCGCCCCCATAAATTTCCCAGAACTCTCCTTCACTTACCGGCACGAACTTAATGTAGTTTCCCGGTTGCAGAAGGGTTGGAGGTTCTCTATTTGCGTCAAAGAGCTTCAATGGTGTCCTCCCAATTAATCTCCACCCTCCAGGGCTCTCAAGGGGGTAAATCCCAGTCTGCTTCCCCGCTATGCCAACACTCCCAGCCGGCACTTTTAAGCGCGGCTTCTCCAATCTTGGTGTTGCAATCCTCTCGTCCATGCCGCCAAGATAAGCAAATCCGGGCGTAAATCCGAGCATATATACGCGGTAGAGTGGCTTTGAGTGTATTTCAATGACGTCATCAACGCTTAAACCGTTGTATTCTGCAACGAACTCTATGTCAGGCCCAAATTCGCCGCCATAAACGGTTGGAATCTCGACAATCCTAGCTTTCTCTTCCTTAGGCTCTGCATTTAAGAAGGGCTTAACGGCTTCAACGACCTCCGAGTAGCCAATTTTCAATGGGTCGTAATAGACGTAAACGCTCGTATAGGTTGGGACAATTTCAATGAGCCACTCCGGGAATGCTTTTTCTATTGCCCCAGCCACCGCATGGACTTTTTTGTTTGTTCTTTCGTCTATCTCGTTTCCAAAAATAATTACAAGGGCAGAGTCTCCAGCTGGTTTGAACTGCATAGAATCACCGCACAATCTCCTTTATCGGCACAATCTTGACTCCTTCTTCCTCCAAGCGCTCCCTTATGTAAGCTGTAATCTCAAGAGCTTTAGGGTTATCCCCATGGACACATATTGTGTCAGCTTTGAGCTCAACCCACTCGCCGTTGATTGCCTTAACGCCCCCATCCTTAACCATTGAAATTACTCTTTCCGCTATCAGCTCCTTATCGTGAATTACAGCCCCCTCTAAGCGCCTTGAAACTAAAGTTCCATCCGGGTTGTATGCTCTATCAGCAAAAACCTCATGGGCAACTTTTAGTCCCATGTCCTCTGCCATCTCTAAAGGCTTTGAGGTTGAAAGCCCTACAAAAATGAGCCTTTTGTCGAAGTCCGCTATCCCCTCCAAAACTCCCCTTGCAAGCTCTTCATCTTTGACGAGTGCGTTGTATAAAGCTCCATGAGGTTTTACGTGCTGCAAAATTAAGCCTTCCGCTTTTGTGAAAGCATAAAGTGCGCCGATCTGATAGAGGATGTAGTTTCTTGCTTCCTCTCTTGTTAGTGTCATGAACCTCCTGCCAAATCCCATCAAATCAGGATAGCCCGGATGAGCCCCAACTTGGACATTGTTTTCCTTTGCTAATTTTACGGTTTTTCTCATCACCAAAGGATCTCCTGCATGCCATCCGCAGGCTATATTGGCACTTGTAATAAAATTCATAACCTCCTCATCGAAGCCGAGCTTATACCTTCCAAAGCTCTCTCCAAGATCAGAATTAAGGTCCACTTTCATCAAATCACCGGGAAGAGTTTAGGCATTATCCTTTATTTGCCTTCCTAATCAGACTCTTCCCTACCATCTCCCTGGGCTTCTCAAGCCTAAAAAAGTCCAGCACAGTGGGGGCGATGTCATAGAGGCTTGCTCCTTCCGGACTTATATCAATATCAAAACCCCACAAAATTAGAGGGACTTTCATAACGGGCTCATTCATGGAACCATGCATTCCTTTGACCCAGTGGCTCACTCCTTTTATGCCCTTGCACATCCTATGGGAGCAGAACCAATACCCTTCCTTTGCTGAGATTAGAAGCTCTCCACTGTTTGGAGTATCGAGATGGGGCAAATCCTCCCTGAAAAAGACATGCTTAACACCCGGAGCACGTTTTAAAATTGAGTACGCATCCTCTGCTTTGTTCGGATCCCGTAGATATATATGGGCTCCCCCTCCCGCCGAGACTCTAAGGGTCTCTATACCATGCTTCCTCAGATACATCTTTATATTAACCCACCTCTCGACAGCTTCCTGACCGTGATCTGCAAATATTATGAATGCATACTCTTCCTTGAGGCGCTCCCAGAGGAGGTTTAGAGAAGTATCAACGGTTTCCACAGCTTTCAAAGCACCTTCGCTTAGGGGACCGTACTCGTGCCCCATACCGTCTATTGATGCAAAATGAACGAGGAGTAAATCGGGCTTGCACTCCTCATAGAGGTAGAGTGCCGAGCTGGCAACCCATTTATCCTTGCGCCAGTCCCTCCCGTGCTCTCTATAGAGCTTATCATCGGAGAAGAATGGAGGAAATATCCTCACATTTGCACCGCTGAAGGGTGGCATCATGTATCCGCTGACGGATGCACTTCTAATGCCTTTTTCCCGTAGAATATCGAGGATTGTTCTGGTTTTTATAACCTTATGGGGATTGAAAGCTACCTCATAGTCATAGAAATTAATCTTTGTGTCCGTTAGACGGTCATAGTATCCATTTTCAACTACTCCATGCACTCTCGGAGGAACTCCCGTCATTACGCTCGTGTGCACGAGATCTGTAAGGGTTGGAAATATGGAATTAACGACCTCAAAATAACCCTCCTCCGCCAAGCTCTGGAGGAAAGGCATGTGTTTGAGGTTATAAATGCCGTTTCCATCGAGGCTTAT
>NZ_JBMXHE010000065.1:0-33004 GCF_053987695.1 Palaeococcus sp. (in: euryarchaeotes) | reverse complement strand
AACTGACGTGAGCGTACCACTTGCGTTTAACCTCATCGTAGATAATCTCTAACCGCCCTTGCCTACCCTTCAAGTGTATTCTACCCTCGAACTGGATTCTCAACCGTCCAAATTTTCCGAGGCGCCTCAGCTCGATAATATTGCCCTCAATCCTGTACTGATCGTTCCGCAGGGGGATGATGAAGATCTTCCTCCCGTGTTTTTCTCTGACGAATTTCGGCGGTCTTGGCTTGAACCATCCGGGTAATTCCCCAGCCTTTTTCTTTTTGTTGAGGGTGAAGAAGCTCCGCCAGCTTTCAGCGTTTTTCCTGGCTAATTGCTGGACTGTTGAGCCTCCAATCCAGTTTTTGAAGGTGTAATAAGCTTCTTTCTCGGTTGTTGCGAAGTTTATTTTCCCGAATTTTTTGAATTGTTTAAGCCTCTGGTAGTTGAGTCTGTTCCAGATTACTGCCATAGCTTGGGCTAACTCGAAGAGGATTTTCTCTTGAACCTTTGAAGGCTGGAGTTTTAGGGTTACTGTCCGTTTCATTTCAAAGCATGGTATGATTTTTAGGCTTTAAAATGGTTTTGCTTTCTTGGTTAAGGGCTAATTGGGTAGTGTTTCGTACCCCGCCCCGAGGCTTGAAAAGAGAAAGCAATATCAACCCACCCTACAATTTATCCAAAGAAAAGTTTAAAATGCTTGTTCCCCCTCATGCCATACGTTTTAACCCTTTCCAGAGGCTTTGAATAATCCGCCACGAATTGAGGATATCTTCACAGAAATTTTAAGGATTGTAAGTTATTCTTCCAAAAATTTTATAATGGTAGAATGCTAAGAACTAAATTAGTGTAATGAAAGCTCATAAATTAGGAGCACGGTGATAGTTATGATTAAGCATGAGATGAAAAGGATAAAAAGTGGAATCCCCGGGTTTGATGATCTCATCCAAGGGGGTTTTCCCGAGAATACAACGGTTCTTGTTGCGGGTGGAACGGGAACCGGAAAAACAACATTCGGTCTCCAGTTCATATATAAAGGGGCAGAGGAGTATAAAGAACCTGGAGTTTTTGTTTCTCTTGAGGAGAGAGCTAAAGACCTGAGGAGAGAGGTTAAAACCTTCGGATGGGATATTCAGGCGCTGGAAAATCAGAAAATGATGGCTATAATCGATGGGGTAAGTTCCACGGTTGGTCTTCCATCGGAGGAGAAGTTTGCCCTTGAAGAGAGCTTTAATATCGACAACTTCCTGAGGTACATATATAGAGTTGTTAAGGCTATAGACGCCAAAAGGCTCGTTATAGACTCAATACCCTCCCTGGCATTCAGACTCGAGGATGAGAGGAAGATCAGGGAAGTTCTCCTAAAGCTCAACACGATTCTTTTGGAGATGGGGGTAACCACGATCCTAACCACCGAGGCCCCTGATCCAAAAGCGGGTAGAATAAGTAGATATGGGATAGAAGAGTATATTTCCAGGGGACTGGTGCTCCTAGATCTGCAGGAGAGGAACATAGAGCTAAAACGCTATCTTTTAATCAGAAAGATGCGTGAAACAAAGCATTCAATGAGGAAATACCCCTTTGAAATTACAGCCAGAGGAATAGTTGTCTACCCGAGCGGAGAAATATACTAGAGCTACGGTGAGGGCATTGATGGTGAACAACAGCATCGAAAAGGAGGTTACTCGTGTTTCCACAGGCTTGATCGATAACTTAATTTCTGGTGGAATACCCAAGGGCAGTGTTATTCTTCTCATTGGAGATCCAAAAGCTGGCAAAACGACTTTTATAAGCCAGTTCGCTTACAATCAGGTCAAGTATGGCATTCCCGTTATAGGGATTTTTACGGACGTTTCAAAATACGAGTTCCTGAGCAATAGTCTAGACTTCAAATGGAACTTCACCCCCTACCTCGATGATAAGTTCTTCATCATCGATGCATACACCACAAGAATAAGCGGACAGCCAAAGTTTGCCTTCGAGGAGACTACAATTACGGATGTTGCCGACATGACCCAGATGATAACCGTTATCAAGGATATGAGCCTAAAGATTATTCAAAGGGGAAATGCACCCCTCATAACGGGCTTCATAAGTTCTTTAACGCCTCTCTTCTTCGAGTCCGAAGTTAAGTGGATATACAAGTTCCTCGAGGATCTGAAGGATATCGCTCATAGATACAAGCAGGTGTGGATACTCGAGATGAATTCCGGTATACAGCCTCCGCATGTTGAAACCACGGTTAAGGCGATAGTCGATGGTATAATCGAGCTCAGACTCATGGAGGAGAGCAAAACTTTGAGGAGATACCTAAGGGTCTATGGAATGAAGAGGACGAACCACACCCTGTCATGGGTGCCCTATGAGATTTCCTCTTCGGGCATAAGGCTCGAATTCCCGCCTACCGTTTGATCTCAAGTTTTTCAATTTCCCTGCATATTGCCAAGTGGAACTTCATCTCTTCATATCTTCCCCTGAGGGCTATTTTGAGTTCGTTGAGTTTTGACTTTCCCCCGAACTCTCCAAAGATGTAAGCCCTATTCACCTGAATTACTCCAAAAACTGCTGCCAGGTTGAAGAGGAGGGATCTAAACTGGTAAGGAGTGGCGAAAACTTCTCCCATATCTCCGTGAGGATATTCAAAAAGAAAGTATTCCACCCCTTCAAGCTCCGCTATGTCCGTCATGGCTATATCGGCGGTTAAAAGAACGGTTAGAGGAGCATTCTCCCTGTCAACCCTTTTGAGTGTCTTAACTATCAGCTCATCGTTGGTCCTCGTCTCCTCTTTTATGGACTCAACCTCAATTGCCCTGTCCTTGAGCTTCTCAAATTCCCTAAGGGCAATATATGCAGCCTTTCTTGACTTTTTCTTCCTCTTGTTGTGGAGCTCGTCTAGGAGCTCACCATGGTGGAGAATCCTTTTGAGAGCTCTTATGTCGGCAGGATGGTATTTGAAGTTCATGGAATTTTCTATCTCCCTCTTCACCAGATCCACTATTATCATGCCATAGTTTCCAAGGGGCTTGAAGTGGGAGATGAACCGGTGGTAGAGCACATTTGTGTCGGGAGAAAACACAACACCTTTGGTTAGTTCGTTATAAAGCTCCAGCTTTTTCAAAAAATCCTCAACATTTGAATAACAGATTATGCTGGAAGCTAAGAAACATTCTTTGAAATCCCTGTAAGTTGGAAGTTCATCAAGAAACTCCCTTTTATCTTTTAAGAACTCCCTGAAATCCCTTTCTCTAGCCAGAACATCAATTCTGTAGCCCTGATCATGGACTCTAGCGCTCAGGAGAGGAAGATTATAGAGGGGATAGCTTACGGTTATATCTGCATTTTGAATCAGGTTTATGTATATCTGAAGCTCGGGCTTGTTTATAATGAGCTCCCTCATTCTCTATCACCCACAAAATCCCTAAGAATCTGAACGTGAAGGGGTATCATCATGTAGGGCCGGTTTGCATATTCCATGCTCCTTATCGCAAGATAAAAGACGTGATCCACATTTAGGGGGATACCGTGGATGAGCGCTCCCGCAACGACTGCTTTCCTTCCTGAAGTTATCTCTATTGCAATTTCGAAACCTTTTTCTTTGAGCTCTTTCAAAAGCTTCCCTATCTTCTTATCGGCGTCAACGAAGTTTGCCTCTTCGACAATGAACCAGTTTATCTTAGGTTCAAAGCCGAAAGCCCTGGAAATTATTTTCAAGGCACCAACGGCTTTTGGAATCTTTTCCGCGTATATATCTTCAAGAAAAATGTAAATCTCATCGGGATAATACTTTTTGTGCATTACAATAGCATAATATGCGTTTATCATTGCCCAAGTAGAGCGGCCCAGCATTGTAACATAAGCCTTCATGATACCACACTCACACTCAATCTATTAGTACCAACCCATACAAAACGCTTTCTTCAAAATCAATTTTTACAAGCTTTGAAATCTCAACACCTATGGCGTTTATGGAAGGGCGAACTTTTGTTGGCATCACACATTTCCCGCTCTTCGTGAATTCGCACTCATCGCAGAGATTGCAGTTTCCGGGAAAAAGAGCCATGGCATAGGGACCTGATTCCTCCTTTTTAAGGAGATATCGGAGAACTTCCCTCTTCTCCCTCTCAAAATTCTCATAGTCGATTTCAAATTTTATCAAAAGGGCTCTGGTGAAGTGGGAAATCCATTCCCTTGCCTCCATCCATGAAGGGGCATGGGGAGGACATGAAGGATTTTTACCGTACATGGGACACGCCCTACACTTCCATACGGGTCTGGGAGAGATAACAATGCTCCCCGCATCTATTTCTTTCTCATAGATGACCCTCATTGAATCACCGCTATTCAATCTCATAAACAACTATCCTGACCTTTTTGCCTTTGACCGCCTCCTTAAGCTTCCACCATAGCCTTGTATAGCTCTCCTTTTTATGGATGAGTTTATCGTTTCCAACCTTCACAGTCTTCTCCTCATACTCAACAAAAATTCCTTCCCCATCAAATATGACCTTCATCTCTTTCCTCCCTCCTCAGGATCGTCATGAGCTCATACAGACTTCTTATTTTATAATCGGCAAAATAGTAGTCGTCCTCACTCCTCCTGTTGATCCAGATTCCAGTCATTCCAACATTTTTAGCCCCAAATACATCCTGCTGAAGGCTGTCTCCCACCATGACGGCATCCCTGGGCTCGACTCCTGCCTCTTCAAGAGCATGGAAGAATATCTTCGGTTCAGGCTTTATGGCATTCACATCCTCCCTCGTAATGACAACATCAAAGTATTTGTCGAGCTTTGTGAGCCTGAGCTTGAGCCTCTGATATTCGGGACCGCTCGTTATAACCCCCAAAATGTAACCATTATCCTTAAGCCATTCCAGCGCGGGTTTTGAGTCGGGGAAAACCTCGAGCTTATGGGGGTACGTTCTTAGGAGGTCCTCATAATTTAAATCAAGATTAAAGAGCTTGAAAAAGAAGTTCCAGTCGTGCCACTCATATGTTTCCTTCCTCCCCATAATTTCATTTAAAAAGAGCTCTCTTGCCCTATCCTTGGATATTCCAAGCTTTTTCGCAATCTGTGTGTAAACCTGGGGGAGAAACAGCATTATTAAGGGCTTTTCGGATAGGAGGGTTTCATCTATGTCAAAGAAAACGGCCTTCATCTCACCACCTCTTTATCAGCAGAGCCAGAACCTCAACTTCCTCCTCAGCATCCTCCTTTATCTGGACTCCCCATATTATATCCTTTTCCCCAAGGATGTCCTGGAAGTGGTTCAATATCCTGTGGGCATGGCTCAGAGGAACCCTCCTTCCCGCCATTATATTTATTAACCCTCTGTCCCATATACCCCAGTGCCATGTGAAGTCTATGTCCCGTATAAGGCGTATTATCCCGACATTCCCCCCTTTAATCATGGCAAAGAAGTCAGCATAATCCACATTGACGAGCATGTTATTCTCCAGATATTCATAGAGCTTTGTGAACATTTCCCCTATACTCATCCCGGCTCTGTTGAATGCATCCTTCAGTGAGACCTCTTTGTATTCACTTAAGACTTCCCAGAGGGAGTCATAAAAGACAGTTTCAAAATTTTCCGCCCATTTGGGTTTTTTTGTGTTGACGAGCTCAATGTACGGCGTTAGAACATAAGCAAGCCTCATAACGTCTCCGGGAAGATAAAAGTCAATCAGTTTGGCTATTTCGATGTTCGTTGGCTTCCTTTCAAATATCATCCAGACAATTGAGTTCCGCTCCACATTCTTGAAGAAACCCTCGATTTCATCAACAAAGACTCTCTTATTGAGCAGGTAATCCGAGGTGTCAATAATAACCCTCTTCGATGATTCTATCCCTATGTTCCTCACTATGAGGGAGCCATTGTTACCTATGCCAATGAAAATATGGTTAAAAGGGAAAGAAACTTCCATTGAAAATCCCCTACTCTAAGGTAGCGTGCTTTCTCTTCATATCCTTTTCGGTTTTCTGGAATGTTGCCATGAGGAGCGCGATTATTCCATCCAGAAATATCATGGTGGAGTCCTCAAAGAGCGTTCCCATTGGGGCTATCCACTTGTACTCCGTAAGCATCTGTCTTGCGATGTAATCCGTTGGAACATCTGTCTTTGCTCTTCCAGGGATTGTAACCACAACATCCGCAATTTTACCCAGAGAGGATTCCCTATAGGATGTTATTCCGACAACTTTCCCGCCCTGTTCCTTTGCTATATATGCGGCATCTACAATGCTCTTCGTCTCACCACTTCCGCTGATAGCTATGAGCAAATCACCCTCTCCAAATGCCGGGGTTATGGTTTCACCAACCACATAAACGTTGAAATCAAGGTGCATCAGCCTCATTCCAAATGCCTTGCCAACAAGTCCGCTCCTTCCTGCACCGTAAATGAAGATTTTGTTTGCACCAATCATTGCATCTATCATTCCCCGAACCTCTTCGAGTTTCAGTGCATCTGAGACCTCGTTTATGTGCTCCAGTATGTCCTTCATTGCCTTCCTAATCGTCATCATATACTCTCCCCAGAAGAGATCTATTATTTTTCTGGTAACTCCTTCGGGGTTTTCGGCCTTTGTAATTGCTCCTCCAACTATTATTATTGTAGCGCCAAGCTCAACAACCTTTGGAATCGTTTCGAGGTTTAATCCCCCTGCAACTGCAACAGGCACTTTAACGCTTTTTATAACCTTCTCAAGGTCTGCTAAAGGAGATTTTCCTTGAACCTGCTCATCAATTCCTGTATGGACTAAAATGTAATCAACGCCCATCTTTTCAAGTTCTTTGGCTCTCTTAACTTTGTCTTTCACCCCGATTAAATCAACCATCACCTTAACACCATAGCGTCTTGCAACTTTAACTGCGTCTTTTATCGTTCTATCATCTGCGACGGCTAGAATAGAAACAACATCCGCCCCGTGACGAGCTGCAATTTCAACTTCCAGTGCTCCCGTATCCATGGTCTTCAAATCAGCCACAATTTTTCTATCCGGAAAGCGCCTCTTCATGAGTTCGACTGCTCTTATGCCCTCAGTTTTCACCAAAGGAGTTCCCACTTCAAGCCAATGCGCTCCTCCTCGAGCGGCTTTCTCCGCTATTGACATAGCTTGTTCAATATCTGTTAAATCCAGTGCAACCTGCAAAATCATCTTGAGTCCTCCCAAAATGCTGTCATTAGCAACTCACCCACTTAATTTTTAACTTTAACTATCCAAATGTGTATTAAAAATAGACATGTTTGAGGCAATCAAATCAATCCAACATCCTCGAGGACAATTTCGACATCCCTGAGACCTTCCTCACTCAGAGGGAGCATGGGCCTTCTGGGAAAACCCACATTTAGTCCAAGAATATTCATAGCTTCTTTTATTGCACTCAGCTGATTGTGCTTCTTTATTAGAACTTCGTTTAGATGGTTGAGCTTTATCTGGATCTTCCTCGCCCTCTCATACTTCATTTCTCTAAAAGCGTTGTATAGCTCCACGCATAATCGAGGTGCCACATTTGCTATCGCAACTACAGCCCCATGGGCACCTAGGACGAGGGATGGATAGATCAGATCACCCGTTCCAGCCAAGATGCTTATCTTGTCTCCAAGAAGCCTTATCAGCTCCCCTACTCTCGAGATTAAACCGCTTGAATCCTTTATCCCTATTATTTGAGAATACTCATCGGTAAGCCGTTCAATGACATCAATGGGCATGTTATAGCCCGTAAATTTCGGAACATTATAAATTATCAGAGGAACATCCGTGGACTCAATGATTGAAGCGTAGTGGTAGTAGAGTTCTTTTGGGGAGGGCTTGAAGTAGTAGGGTGGAGCTATTATAACGGCATCGACTCCAATGTCCCACGCTTCCCTCGTCAGACTCATGGTCTCCCTCGTGGATGGACAAGCAGTGCCTCCTATGACAGGAACCCTTCCATTTACCTGATCAACGACGATTCTCAAAACTTTCTCCTTTTCTTCACGATTTAAGTAGGGAAACTCACCATTGCTCCCCAGTGTGACCAGACCATGAACTCCCCCCTCGATAAAATAGTCAACAATCTCTCTGAGGGCATCGCCATCAATATCCTCTTCATCATCAAAGGGGGTAATGTGAGGAACCAGTATACCCTCAATCAAAAGCAACACCAGATAATGAAACGTATTTTTGAGTTAAAGCTTTTTTGATTCCTTATGCATAAAGTTTAAAAATGGATGGGCCAAAGAGTGCATAGGTTAAGATCACGGAGGGATTGTAATGGCTAGATTTCCAGAAGCTGAGGCAAGGCTCTTTAAGAAGTACGTATGCTTGAGGTGCGGTGCGGTAAATCCGTGGAAGGCAAAGAAATGCAGAAAGTGTGGATACAAGGGATTGAGACCAAAAGCAAAGGAACCTAGAGGAGCTGGGCGCTGATTTAGCCCCTGAGATTTTTGGTCATGTCCTCTATAAACTTTATTCCTTCTTCCAAAAGCTTTTTACCCTCTTCTGTAAGTTCATAATACTTCCTGGAGGGTTTTCCTGTTTCGCTTTCCTGCCATTCTGAACTTACATATCCCCCCTTTTCAAGCTTGTAAAGAACCACATATGAACTTACCGTAGCTGGCTCAAAATTAAATTTTTCCCTTATCTTATTCTTAAGCTCGTATGCGTACATGGGTCTCTCCTTGAGCAAGCTCAATATGTATATCCACAAAACTTCCTTTGTCAGTTTTTCCTTAAGCCTTTCCATCGGGCTCGTCATTCTATATCACCTTCAATGATACATATTATGCAGGGAAAAATGTTTTACTCCCATAAATACTTTTCGTTTATGTTCCTTAAACATTTTTTGGTCATAAAATTTTGTCCCGATATAATTGCCGCTAGGGGAAGATTTATAAAAGTTCAAACCTCTGAAATAATGGTGATATCATGAGGAGGGATTCACTTTGCTTTACCAGAATCAGCAGAGAAAGTGCTCGAGATTTTGGAAGCTTCTGGAGCTCTCTCTTCTAGAGAACTCTCCCTAAAGAGCAGAATGCCTGAGAGGACCATTAGATACGCGTTAAGAATTTTGAAGGAAAAGGGGTTTGTTGAAGAAATTTATCTTTTGGGCGACACCAGAAAACGGAGATATAAATTAAAAGCTGCTCGTGATGCCCTCTGCTTCGTATAATTTTTTCTTAAAGTTCTCCAATCCTTCCTGTCTTTCAATTATTCTCTGGGCTATGTCAAAGGCCTTTAGTAGGTTTCCCCTCCTGATGTAAAATTCCACCTGCTCAACATTTTCCAAGAGATGTGCATCTTTCTTCTCGGCTACAAGATATTTGAGGAGAGCCAGCCTCATTTCAAGTTTGTATCCAATTTTCGGCTCTTCCTCCATAGTATTTTTGTAGATTCTTATGGCTTCATTCAACTTGCCAAGGCCCAGTATTGCCTGTGCCAGCTCAACCATCTTTTTATAAGCCCTTTCATGGTTGCCATGCGATCTCAGGTTATTGATAACCTGATACAGCATCCTCGATAGGTTTATCCCTATAAGCTTGGCTCGAGCAGTGTTTCCTGCTAAAAGATAGGCATATTGAGCTTTTAACAGGATTGATGTGGTCTTGTCCAGATTTCCCTCAGCATATGCCAGCTTGCTTGCCGTTTCATAGTTTTTAGCAGCTGTCTCTGCCATCTCCATATAATGGGCATCATACCCAAACAACTCTTTGACAAAATATGCTATTCTCAGGAAGGTATCTGCGGCTTTTTCATGAGCCTTGCGGTCAAGATATTCCTTTGAAATCTTACCATATAGATCTATGAGCTGTCCTGCAACGGATTTTATATCCTCTACAGCATCAATAAACTTGTAATAACGATAAGCTGATTCATAGGCGAGTATAGCGGAGTCTATCTCGTCTGTATCCATATATGTCTCCGCCAGTTCCTCATACATCCTCGCAAACTCCTTGGCGTATTTCTCGAGCTTCTCCCTATCCCCAAGAAGAGCAAAGCTCTCAATAACATTGATGCAGAAATCCTCCAGTCTGGAGAGATTTATTTCAAACCTCTCAATTTCCTCGCTTATTAAATCTATATACATAGAAGCAGCCTTTAGCAGGAAGGGTCTCGCTTTATTCTTTAGCTTGGGATTGGAGAGGAGTACACTCGCAATGTGCCTGTAGGTTCTTGCTGCGTCTAGATTCTCACCACGCCCCTCATATTTCTTGGCAGCTTTTATAAGGAGCCCTACACCTTCCTTCAGGTCTCCCTGGGTGATTTTCTTCCGTCCTATGGATTCTAAGTCTTCTGGAGCTTCTGGAGAAGTCAGTTCTAACGCCAAATTTAATCACCCCTTACTAGCTTGAGTCTAAGTAAATTTAAGTGCAACCATGTATTTAAGTGTTGCCTTATTCTGCCTTGATTACTCTATAACCTGCGGCTTTCCTGAGTCTATTCATAATTGCCAGCCCCAAACCCCTTTCTTCCACACCCTCCGCCAGTATTACGTCGACACCCCTCTTATCAAGCTCTCTCAAAGCTCTGAACATATTCTTCGCAATTTCTTCCTCACTTTCACCCAGATTGAAGCACTCATCAGCTTCATAGAACTCCCCTGTTGCCATAACTCCAACTTTAATCCCTCTCTCCTTGAATTCATTCACAAGCTCCTTCATTCTCTCCTTTACCCTCTCTTTTTTGCCCTCCACTATTATAACCTCAGCATTCGGCGAGTAGTGTTTGTACTTCATCCCGGGCGCCTTTGCAAGGTCAACCTCTTTCCCCCTAACGGCAGGATGAATTTGTACTTCTCCGATGACTTCCTCTATTTTCTCCAAGGGCAAGCCTCCGGGCCTTAAAAGCAAGGGTGGCCATGTCGTTAAATCAAGAACAGTGCTCTCAACACCTATTTTGGTCTCCCCACCATCAATTATACATTCTATCTTTCCGTAAAAGTCGTCTACAACATGCTCGGCTAGAGTTGGGCTCGGTTTTCCACTTATATTTGCAGAGGGGGCTGCTATCGGCAGTCTGCTCTCCCTTATCAAAGAGAGGGCGATTTCATGGGCGGGCATTCTAATTGCAACACTTTCAAGACCTCCCGTGGTCTCCTTTGGGACGTTCTCCCTTTTTGGGAGAACCATTGTGAGGGGACCCGGCCAGAAGTGCTTAGCTAAAATCTCGGCTTCTTTTGGAACATCCTCTGCAAGTGCATAAATCTGCTCAAAATCGGATATGTGAATAATGAGGGGATTATCAGCAGGTCTCCCCTTGGCACTAAATATGCCGAGCACCGCATTCCTATCAAGTGCATTAGCTCCTAAGCCATAGACTGTCTCAGTGGGGAATGCGACGAGTTTTCCCTCCTCAATGAACCTCGCAGCTACCTTAATTTTTCTTCTATCGACTCCCTCTCGCATGTTGATAACTATCGTCATTCCCTCACCTCGCAAGGTTTATTTCTCATGAGAGCAAATAAAATTTTGGTGTCTTTCATGCAGGAACACAGCCTCTTTAAGTACGCCATTGGAGAGTTAAAAAGGTTGTTCCCGAATGCTCCCTTTCTGGGTATCAGAGAGGAAAAATCAGGGGATGCTGTGAAAGTTGATTCCCTAGAAGAGCTCCTGGATGTATGTGACAAGCTAAGGCTCTTAGTAGAATATTACTTGGACGAAGAGAGTGGGAGAGTTATTTTTATAACTTCATATGAGGGAAGACTTTTCGTACATGAATGCGGGGTAAGAGAGCTCTACAACGAGACTGCAAGGATAAAAGAGCTCAAGGAGAATGTAGTATAGTCCTGTATACATTCTCGACTTCTTCAGCACTCCTTTCCCATGCATATTTTTTTGAAACTTCTCTCCCAAACACTCCTTCCTTCCTCCTCCTTTTAACGCTCTTCAGCAGGCGGTTCACTTTTTTACAGAGATCGTCAAAGCTTTTAAATGTCTCACCATTCTTGCCATCCCTTATCAACTCAGGAATTGCTCCTATCCCTCTTCCAACGACGGGAACTCCAAGACAGTTCGCCTCCAAGATTACAAGTCCAAAGCCCTCCCTCAGGGAGGGGAGAATGAGAAGCTTGCTCCTCGAGAGTATGCTCCCAACATCGCTCCTGTATCCAAGGAATTCAACATTTTTTGGAGCCTCTCTCTCAAGCTCTTTTCTCATATCTCCTTCCCCCACGATACAGAACCTCTCATTCGGAAATTCCTTTGCAAGCATGATTACCGTCTCGGGACTTTTATATCTCCTCAACGCCCCTATGAACGTTATAACCTCCCCCCTTTCCCCCGAATCTTTCAAAGGTCTAACCCCATTGGGAATGACTCTGACCCTCCTTGCTCCAAGGGAGAGTGCTTTTTTTGCCAGATAATGGCTCACACTGATAACTTCATCCGCTTCTATCAGGCTTTTCTTCACGAAATATCTCCCTATAGGCAGGTTGGACATGAAATCCAGATCGCTGCCATGTGCTGTGATTATCAAAGGCTTGTTTATCTTCTTTTTAGCCAGAACTCCAGCGTAGGAGGTTGTTCCAACATAATGGGCATGGATCAGGTCAAAATCGAATTCATCATCGAGCTCCACTATTTTCCTAGAAGCCAGAAGGGCGAAGCTTATTCCCCTGATTCCAAAGATATTGGGGATTTTAACCTGATGGACAAACTCCTTCTCAAAATCCCGTGGTTTAACGGTGCCATACGTTAAAATATGAACCTCATGTCTTTTTCTTAGCTCCCTAACTAAGGAATCGAGATGATTTGCAATTCCTCCTCCATGGGGCGGATAGTGACCCACCATTAGAATCCTCATTGCCACCAAAAGAATTCAAAGGGAAAACATAAAAAGTTTCTGATTTAGTGCTTGCCACGCTTTGGAGGATGCCCGTGTTCTCTTCCTTTTCTGTTTGCAAAAATTTCTTTTATTCTGTTCTTCGCTTCGTCTATCATTTTTTGTGCTTCATCATACCTGTGCGATTTTAAATCATTCTCCGCGTTATCTAGGAGTTGCTCTATCTCGGTGATATCCGCTCCGGTGTTTTTCAATCCCACAACCATCCATCTTAACCTCGCTATCTGTCTCCTGAGTGCAAATTCCACGCTTCCCTGGAAAATACCCCTCCTGAGCTCATTCGCATGTTTTAATGCTATCTCAGCATGTCCTTTGGCAGTTATAGCCTTTAGGTATGCCGTGGCATAATCACCATTGGCCAACGCTTCTCTTGCCTGTTCTACCTCTCTCATTGCATTTTCCAGCATCGCCTTAGCCTTTGGTTCTTGAAGCCCGTCAAATGTTGCATTCGCTTCTAAAATTCTGTTTTCAGCGGAATTAATCTCCCCAAGGACATCTTTTTTGCTTATTAACACACTTACGGGTGAAACCACAATAGAACTTGATTGATATTTCTGTACAATCTTATCAACCTTCGCTCCCCCCCTAAAAATATATTCATCCTGCGGAGAGCGCTGCTTTAGGAGGGTAATATACACGAGATCGGGGTTTATCAGATTTATGAGCTCATCCACACGCGCTTCAAAATCTGCAGATTCATAGTTTACAAACGCCACGATTCCATGCTCCGCCAGTTTCATCTCTCCATAGCTCACCGAATCCCTTCCATCTATTATGCCGAGCACCTTGATTCCCTCGAAGACGGTGGGGAAATACTCCTTAAGACCTTTTACCGCCCTGAAGCTTGTTTCCTCCCTGTTCTGACCGGCCCATCTAATGGTCTCGATTCCCATTGTGGATATGTCCTCCTCATACTCTGCTGGAACTGCAAGCTCCCCCCCTATTATTATAACAAAATCAGGCTCCTTCTCAACGATCTGAGCACTCACCTTTGGATCATAAGCGCCCCACGCGGTCTCTACAACTGGGGCATTCAATAATTCCCCGATATTATCCGCAACTGCGGAATCGGCTTCATTGTCGCTTACGAGGATAACTATTGTGCTGGTCTGAGCACTAACGCCGTGCACGGGGACTATCATGCCAGCACCTATAAAAATGATCATGAATGAGATGAGGATTTTTCTCAGCATGCCCATCACCCTTGTTATTTAGTAATAAAAACCAGTATTTAAGCTTTTTTCATGAAATCATTCCTTAAAATTGCCTTTTGTTCACTAAAAAGCCACCGCTGTCTTATTTTGCCCTCTAAGTGTTAAGGAAGGTTCAGAACCGTTTAAAATAGTTTAAAAGAGGTAAAATAGGGCCCAGGGGAAATAAATGTCCTTTTAGGGGGCTGGCTTCTTAAAAACTTTTTCGTAAATGTTCCGGGCAAATTCCCCAAGCCTCATATCCCTTCTCTTTGCTATCCTTTCAATCATGCGCTGGGAGTTGCTCCCATACTGGCAGGCTTTTTTCTCCCTGTAGGCAACTCTCCTTGGAAGCCCCATTTCAAGTGCAACTTCTCTCAGAATCTTCTTTCTAAGCCCCCCTTCAATCTTATAGCGCAGGGGTATGCTGAGTGCGAGCTTTACGATATTCAAATCAAGCACAGGAAGCCTGCCCTCAACGCCATTGAGCATCGCCACTTTATCATCCCTCACAAGATTCTTCTCACTCAGTTCCAGGAGATCCTTTTCCATCAGTCCGGGATTTTTGAGATATTTTGCATATCCTCCAAAGAGCTCATCCGCACCCTGGCCGCTCAGCAGAATTCTAATCCCATCATCACCTGCAAGCTTCGTTGCAAAATATATGGGTACCCCTATTGCAAGGTTCATGGGGTTTGGATCCTCAATTGCAAACATCACCCTTGGGATGGCTTCTTCCACATCCTGCATATCAAAGACATACTCCCTCAGGGGCAGATCAAGCTCCGCACTAACACTTCTAGCCCACTCCAAATCCTGACTCCCCTCCGCCCCTGCAGTGTAAAGAACCACATCCCCGTATTTTGATGCGATTAATGCAAGAAGTGAGCTGTCCAGTCCTCCACTGAAGAGAATCCCCACTTTATTTCCAGCTCTGCTCTTCGTCGCGTAATCCAGAGCTTTTTTAAGCCCCTCTTTTGCCCGCTCATAGGGGATGTCCTTTCCTTTAAGCTCTAGAATGCTGAGGAGTCTGCGCTTTTTGATGGCACCCCTAGATATTTTAACAAATTCCCCCGGTTCCACAGGAATTGCATCTTCCCCTATACTCCATAGAACTTTCTTCTCCGATGCAAAGAAGCCGTTAGGTGAGTAGTATAATGGTCTTATACCCACAGGGTCTCTGAAGAGGTATATATCTTCTTTATCTGAGAATGCAACGGCATAGTCACCCCTCAAACACTCCATTGTCTGTCTAACGGCTTTCTCAATGCTCTCTCCTCTTTCAACCAGAAACTCCAGAAGCCGGAGTATGACCTCTGTATCCACGTTACTCTCAAAGGAAATTCCTCTCTCCTCCAAAAAAACCCTGATTTGAACATGATTATAAATCTCCCCGTTGTGTACCAACACATAGTCATTGAAAAAGGGCTGTGTGAAGGTTTTAGAACCGGTCATTGCCAGACGGCACTGGAGGAGCCCCAGCCTGCCATTGGGGATATCACTAACCTCGGAAAAGTCATCGCTCTTTAATACTCCTTCCTCTGTCCATACACCAAAAGAATCTCCACCCCTATGCTTTCCGGATTCTATCATCCCAATAAGCTTTGGTTTAATGTTTATGCCCATGCCTCCAGCTATCAAACACATACTCCCACCAGAAATAGATGGAATTCAGAATTAAAAAGCCTTTTTGGAGCTAATTTGCCCTTTCTTTCACTTTTTACGAGCTTTTTTGAAAGTCTGTGCATTTTTTAAGTAATTTGCTGAACTGGATTTCATAATCAATACATAACCTTTGATTTAACTCCTGAGATACGTACAATCTCATTTGCAAGATCCATGAAAGCCTTCGCTCCTTCCGCATCGGGCTTGTAGAGCACGACTGGGATTCCCTCAAGTGTACCTTCCCTAATAGCCCTATCTTCCGGAATTATACCTAATAGAGGCATTTCCATAGTATCTTCCGCGATTTCTGGAGGAATGTCGTTTATGCTCCTTCCATACCTGTTTAGGACAAATCCAAGAACAGCAAGCCCCGCTTTCTTAAGGACTATTCCCACCTTCATGGTGTCCGCAATACATGATATCTCGGGATTTGTAACCATTAGAGCCTCCTCTCCGCTAAGCATGGCACTCATAGCATCGATTTGGAGTCCCGCAGGGCAGTCTATCAAGACATAATCGAATTTCTCCTTGAGGGGTTTTATAATCTCGGGTAAACCTCGAGGATCCGCTTTAATAACATGCTCCCAGTCAACCGCGGCGGGAATTAGATGGACATTATCGAAGTTGGGGAGTGAATAAATCGCATCATCCAAATTTGCATCTCCACTCAGAACATCATGTATTGTGACATCAGCATCGTCAAGTCCCATAACCAAACTCAAGTTAGCCATGGTTAAATCAGCATCAACCGCTATAACCTGTTTCCCTAGCTTTCCAAGTGCAATTGCTAAGTTTGATGTAATCGTTGTTTTGCCCGTTCCCCCCTTACCCGATGCTATTGATATCAATTTCCCCATACTTTCACCCTTAATAATCTCTGAGTTCTTCCTTTATGAACTTTCCTAAAGTTTATATGGAGGGTGATTATACTGTACACTGGTGAGAACGTATGAGAGTTATAGTTCCTGATACGAGCGTGATTGTGGATGGGAGATTAACGCAATATATAGAGAATTTGGGTGAGAGGATTAAGATAATCATTCCTGAGGCCGTGGTTGCGGAGATAGAACATCAAGCCAACGAAAAGAGAGCTATAGGACACGTTGGACTGGGAGAGCTCAAAAAGCTAAGGGAGCTTGCAAATGCGGCAAAAATAGAGCTGGAGTTCTATGGAGAAAGGCCCGAGTTCTGGCAGATCAAGAGGGCAAAGGCAGGGGAGATAGATAACATGGTGAGAGAAGTCGCTAAAGAGGTAAATGGAACGTTGATAACCGGAGATCAGGTGCAAAGAGACATTGCAATCGCGAAGGGCATAGATGTTATTTATCTGGAGGTCAAAAAGGAGGTCAGGCACAGGCTGGAGGATTTCTTTGACAAGCACACAATGAGCGTTCACCTAAAAGGTGGAGTCGTGCCCCTGGCAAAGAAGGGAAAACCCGGCGAATGGCGCTTGGTCAAGATCAGAGATGAGCCATTGAAGGACGAAGAGGTCTACGAAATAGCTGATGACATAATAGAACGCTCCAAGAGAGATCCGGAATCCTTCATAGAGCTCGACTCTCAGGGGGCAACTGTTGTGCAGATGAGAAACTATCGTATAGTAATAGCGAGACCTCCATTTTCGGACAGGATAGAGATAACAGCGGTGAGACCAATTACGAAACTGACCATAGAAGATTATAATCTATCGGATAAGCTTCTAGAAAGGCTTGCGGAAAAAGCGGAGGGCATTTTGATTGCCGGTGCTCCAGGAGAGGGCAAAACAACCTTTGCTCAAGCATTAGCAGAGTATTATTCATCAATGGGCAAAATCGTAAAGACCATGGAGAAACCTAGGGATCTGCAGGTTATAGAGGAGATAACTCAATATACTGCACTCGAAGGAAGGATGGAGCTTACCGGAGACCTGCTCCTCCTTGTGAGACCCGACTACACAATATATGATGAAATGAGAAAGACCCGGGACTTCAAGATTTACGCGGATTTGAGGCTTGCGGGAGTCGGAATGGTTGGAGTGGTTCATGCCACCAAACCTATAGACGCCATCCAAAGGTTCATAGGAAGGGTTGAGCTTGGGATGATACCTCAAATCGTCGATACAGTGATCTTTATAAAGGCAGGAAAAGTCGAAAAAGTGCTCAGCTTGGAGTACAAAGTTAAGGTACCAAGCGGAATGACGGAAGAGGACCTAGCCAGACCCGTAATTGAGGTTAGGGACTTTGAAAGTGGAGAACTTGAGTATGAGATTTACACCTATGGTGAGGAGATAAGCATAGTTCCTGTGAAAAAGAAGGGGGAGAAGGCTCCAGCGGTTAGGCTTGCAGAGCGGAAGCTCAGACAGGAAATTAAAAAGTTCCTTCCGGATGTTTACACAGAGGTTGAGCTCGTAAGTCCCCATAAAGCCGTCATCTATGCGGATGAGTTTGATATTCCCGCAATAATCGGAAAGAAAGGGAAGCGCATCAATGAGATCGAGAAGAGAATTGGCATAAGCATAGATGTTAAGAGCTTTGAGGAGAGAGCCATGGAGGAGGCACCAAAGGAAAAGATCCATGTTGATGTTGAGGAAAAGAAGAGGCAGTTTGTCCTACACGTGAGCAGGGACTTTGCAGGAATGCCCCTTCGCTTCTATGCGGGCGATGACTACATATTCACGGCAACACCTTCAAAGAAGGGCCTGGTGAAGGTAAACAAGAACACCCCCATAGGGAGAGAGATAGTTAGAGTCCTTGAAGAAGGGAGAGAAGTATGGGCTTCCCTTTAGGTTCCTCTCCTTAGTTTTATAACCGCCTCCATATGGCTCGTGTGAGGGAACATATCAACCAGAAGGGCATCTTCGATTTTGTAGTATTTTGAAAGATGGTTCCGGTAATCAAGCATGAATGCTTTTGGATTGCATGAGATGTAGACAATGTGTTTAATTCCACTCCTATTTAAAAGCTCTGCAGCTTCCTTCAATCCCTTTCTCGGCGGGTCAACTATCACCGTATCGTAATTTCCAATCACCAAGCCTCTGACGTCCCCCGCTCTAAAAGAGGCATTGGAATCGTTTAGCTTTGCATTTTTATTTGCCATTTCAACTGAGAGAGGGTTTATCTCAATGCCATCAACCCTGAATCCCCTTTTTCCAAGGAAAACTCCAAAAGTACCGACTCCTGCGTAGAGGTCAAGGATCTTCTCACCATCTACGAAATTCTCCACAGCCTTCAAAAGGAGCTCCAGAGCGTATGAGTTTGTCTGGAAGAAGCTATTTGGGTGAATGAGATACTTAACGTCCCCAATTTTCTCTTCAATGTATTTTACACCCCTTAAGAGGTGTGCTTCTCCTCTGGGACTGTCATCCTCTCTATTGATGCTCCAGTATACTGAAATTACAGAGGGGAAATAATCGGCAAAGCTCTCCCTCGGCTCTTCCGGAGATATGAGGTTTACCATGACATCCCCCGTGAACTTGCCCTCCCTCACACTCAGGTACCGGGCTTCAACCTTTTCATCGTCCAAAAAAGTATTTAATGCCTTTAAATATCGTCCTGTTTTCGAAGAGAAAATGGGGCATTCCTCAATCCCCACAATCTCCTTGGCTTCCCTTCGTCTGAAGCCTATTTCATTCTCTATATGAAAGTTGCTGATATTTCTAAAGCCCCAGACTTTAGGGGAACCCTTGATTTCGGCCCTTATGCCCGTAATTCTTTCAAAGTTCTCCATCTTAAGTTTCAGCTGTTCCTTGTATTTGATGTGTTGCCACCAGCAGCCACCGCATTTTCCAAAGTGCGGGCATCTTGGGCGGACCCTCAATGGTGATTCCTCCACGATCTCGAAATCTATGGCGATGTACCTGCCAAAGCGCCTCTTTGTCCTGTAAACCTTAATAAAGTCCCCACTCACTGTAAAGGGGACATTCCCAAAAGCCCATAACCATCATCACTCATTCTTTCAATGTTCCCTTCGGCTCGCATGAAGGAAGTAGGAAAGAACATTTAAAAGATTCGTGGATTTAGATTAGGTCGGAGGTAGAGTTATGAAACCGAGAGTTTTCATAACGAGGCAGATTCCAGAGAGAGGAATCCGGATGATTGAAGAATACTATGAGGTGGAGGTGTGGGGAGAGGAGCGCGAGATACCCAGGGAAGTCCTCCTCGAAAAGGTCAGGGATGCTGATGCTCTGGTAACCCTGCTCAGCGACAGGATTGACGGGGAGATTTTCGATAATGCTCCCAAGCTTAAGATAATCGCTCAGTACGCCGTTGGCTATGACAACATTGACGTGGAGGAGGCGACGAAAAGAGGAATTTATGTAACCAACACGCCGGATGTTTTAACGGAAGCCACGGCAGATTTTGCATGGGCGCTGCTCATGGCGGTGGCAAGGCGTCTGGTCGATGCGGATGGCTTTGTTAGGAGAGGAGATTGGAAGGATAAGGGTGTTGCATGGCACCCGCTCATGTACCTCGGGCACGATGTCTACGGAAAGACGATTGGGATAGTGGGCTTTGGGAGAATAGGGCAGGCGATAGCGAGGAGAGCGAAGGGCTTTAACATGAGAATTCTTTATAATTCGAGAACGAAAAAGCCGGAAAAGGAGAGGGAACTTGGAGCTGAGTTCAGGCCGTTAGATGAGCTTTTGAGAGAAAGTGACTTCGTGGTTCTAGCGGTTCCACTGACAAAGGAAACATACCACATGGTAAACGAGGAGAAGCTGAAGCTCATGAAAGAAACAGCCATTCTGGTAAATATTTCGAGAGGAAAGGTTGTTGATACAAAAGCCCTTGTTAAAGCCTTAAAAGAGGGTTGGATTGCCGGAGCAGGCTTGGACGTCTTCGAGGAAGAGCCATACTATAATGAGGAGCTTTTCAAGCTGAGGAATGTAACTCTCGCTCCTCACATAGGCAGTGCAACTTATGGAGCGAGATATGCAATGGCAGAACTCGTTGCGGGGAATTTGATAGCCTTCGCTAAAGGGGAAATTCCTCCAACGCTGGTGAACGGGGAAGTGCTGAATGTTAGGAAGCCAAGATTCGGCCGATATGATGCACCGTAATGACGAAGCCTCGTGTTCTGATATCATTTTTTATATTAACTCCATGAATCTCTTTGCATCATCGCGCATGTAAGCGTTGTTAAAATACACGTAGCTTTTCTTTCTGTTCCACTCTTTCACTCGCTTTGCAATCTTTTCAAGCTCTTCATCTGTGTATTTGTGCTTGTAAATTATCCTTCCCTTCTCATATGTCCCATGCAGGCGATAGTAATTAATTTCTCCTCTGTGCAAAGGCTTTCTTATGAGGGGATCTGTTACATCAATGAGGTCAAATTCCCTTACGAACCTCTTTATCCCCTCCTCGCTCCAACCTCTGAGCTCAACCGCTATCTCGAAATCTTCCCTGTCTATCATCGAAAAGAACTTTTCTGCATTATCAAAGCTCTCTTCGCTTTCTTTAAAGCTCCTTGGGAGTTGAATTAAAATGAACCCCGCGTTTAAAATCTTCGCCTCCTTGAGTGTTATCTTCCAGTACCCAAAGACCTCGTCGGTGGGCTTTAGAAGGCCGGCATCCCTGCCCGGCTTAACGTTGCTCCTCCTCCACGTGGGACTTCTGGCAGGATGCGTTATTCCCTGAAAAGCTTTTATTGAGAACACAAACCCATTGGGCGCTTCGCTTCTCCAGCGCTTTAAGGTACTTTCCTTTAAGAGACGATAAAATGTAGCCTGTATCTCAACAGTCTGAAATTCTTCAAAATATCTTCTCCTAGCTTCACAAAATCCACACGTGCCCGTGAATATCATAGGGAACCCTTTAATTGATTTGGATGTTAGAGAAAATAAAATTTGTCCCAATGTGCGAAAAACTTAAGTTTTTCTGAGAGTTATTAAACTCCGGTGAGACAGTGAAAGCTGTTATCTTAGCGGCGGGATTTGGGCGAAGAATGGGAGAAAAGCCCAAAGGACTTCTAAAGGTCGGGGGAAGGGAGATTATATATCGAAACATGAAACTCATGGAAGAGAACGGAGTTGATGAATTCATAATCGTTACCAACAGACAATATGAGGGGAATTTTAAAGATTTCCTGAAGAAGAGTGGGTTTAAGGGGAAGGTTCTGGTCAATGAGGATCCTGAGAGAGGCAACGGTTATTCCCTCCACATTGCAAAGGAACATGTTGATGGAAAGTTTGTGCTTTTAATGAGTGATCACATATTTTCAAAGGAGTTTCTGGAAGCGGCTATAACGCGGGAAGGAGCCATAATAGATGGAAATCCCGAATTCGTGGACATAAGAGAAGCTACCAAAGTTAAGGTGGAAAACGGTTCCGTGGCCGATATCGGAAAGGGGCTTGAGGAGTGGGATGGCGTTGATACAGGATTTTTCATTCTCGATGAGAATATCTTCAGAGTTGCTGAAGAGCTTGTTACGAAAAAAGAACGCGTGGGAATGAGTGACATTGTAAGAAAGGCAAAGCTTAAGGTGAGTTACATCTCCGGCCTCTTCTGGATGGATATTGATACCCCGGAGGATTTGAAAAGGGCGAGACATTTTTTGATCAGAAATTCCATTAAAGGTGCTGGAGATGGTTTTATCTCAAGGTATTTTAACAGAAAGATATCGACAAGGATAAGCGAGCTCCTTGTGGAGAGGATCACGCCAAACCAGATGACAGTGATAACCTTTGCCATGGGCATACTATCCGCTTTTGTCGTGTTCTTCAGCCCTTCCTTAGGCGGGGTACTATATCAAATAAGCTCAATCCTGGATGGTGTTGATGGAGAAATAGCTAGAGCTTCAATGAGAACGAGTCGCTTCGGGGGATACTTGGATTCAATCATGGATAGATACGTTGATTTTGCATTCCTTCTTTCTCTAGCAGTGGTTCACGGAGGAGCAACTTCCTTTTGGATCTGGACGCTTCTGGCGATTTTTGGCTCATTTATGGTGAGCTACTCCACGGAGAGATACAAAGCTGCCTATGGAAAGGATGTCTACAAAAGGATCCCAAAGATGAGGTACCTAATCGGAAAGAGGGATGAGAGGATATTCTTAACGATGATTATGATCCTAGCGGGATGGGTTTATGCTCTATTCGTTGTTCTGGCTTTAATAACCCATCTCAGAGTACTCGCCACCATATACCTGATAAAGAAGAACATGGAGGACTAAATCCATATCACCGAAAGTGTTATATAATGAAAAACCGGCAGATATTATCAAACCGAAAACTATTTAATAGCCATAAAATAGAATTCCACTAAGGTGATGAGAATGGTGAAGGTTGTAATACTCGGACAGGGATATGTGGCAAGCATTTTTGCTGTTGGACTTGAGCGAATCAAAAGGGGAGAGCTCGGCTATTATGGTGTTCCTCTGGCTAACGAACTCCCTGTAAAAATTGAGGATATAGAAATCGTCGGAAGCTACGATGTTGACAAAACCAAGATTGGAGAACCTCTCTATGAGGTTGTGAGGAGATATGACAAGGGGGAGATTCCCGAGAGCCTTAAGGGCATCACCATTAGAAAGGGAGTACACCTCAGAAGTCTCAGGAATCTACCAATTGAAGCCACCGGACTTGATGATGAGATGAGCCTAAGTGATGCAGTTGAAAAACTCGTGGGAGAGTGGAAAGAGCTTGGAGCGGAGGTTTTTATAAACGTGTGCACGACCGAGGCATTTGTCCCCTTTGAAAGCAAAGAAGAGCTGATTAAGGCAATTGAAGAGGATAACAAGGAGAGATTAACCGCAACGCAGGTTTACGTCTATGCCGCCGCAAAGTATGCCCGGGAAGCGGGAGGAGCTGCATTTGTCAATGCAATCCCAACCCTAATAGCAAATGATCCCGCCTTTGTTGAGCTCGCCAAGGAGAGCAACCTCGTGCTCTTCGGTGATGATGGTGCTACAGGAGCTACACCCCTAACCGCCGATATTCTATCTCATCTAGCCCAGAGAAATCGCTATGTAAAGGATGTTGCTCAATTTAACATAGGTGGAAACAATGACTTCTTAGCATTGACGGACAAGGAGAGAAACAAGAGCAAGGAGTTCACAAAGTCAAGCATTGTCAAAGACTTACTTGGATACGATGCGCCCCACTACATCAAACCCACAGGATTCCTAGAACCCCTAGGGGACAAGAAGTTCATCGCAATGCACATTGAATACGTGAGCTTTAACGGGGCAGTTGATGAACTCATGATAGACGGGAGGATAAATGATAGCCCTGCTTTGGCTGGACTCCTCGTGGATCTGGCGAGACTTGGAAAAATAGCCATTGAAAAGAAAGAGTTTGGGGCAGTCTATCCGGTAAATGCTTTCTACATGAAGAACCCGGGACCGAAAGAAATGCAAAACATTCCGAGGATCATTGCATATGAAAAGATGAGGATGTGGGCGGGTCTAAAGCCCAGATGGTTCTGAGCTTTTTCTTTTCCCTTTAAATATCTCCAACCGAAAACTTTTTAGCCACGAAGGTTCAATATAGGGTGAAGGGATTTTAGTTACTATTTCTTACTAAATGATGGAGGTGGTAAAATGAGCGAAGAAAGAATTCAGCAGATTATTCAGGTTCTGAAGGAGCAGGTCGTTCAGGACACTATTGTCCCGAGGAACATTAGGAGGGCAGCCGAGCAGGCGATTGAAAGGCTTATGGATAGGAGTGTTGATGCCACCGTAAGGGCGGCTGATGCGATAGCCATCCTCGAAGAGATAAGCGAAGATCCAAACATGCCCCTGCACACGAGGACCATTATCTGGGAAGTCCTCGGGGCGCTGGAGCAGATTTAGCTCTTTTTTCAATGCTTTTTAGCATTTATGGATAGGTACCATAGCCTGGCGCTCTCCTCCACGAGCTCCGCTTTGTAGAATGCTTCCCTCAAACTTCTCCCAAGCGTGACTATGCCGTGATTTTTCATTATTGCAGCGTCATAATCCCTGAGTGCATTTGCAACCTCCAAGGCAAGCTCTTCCGTTCCAGCAGGCTTGAAAGGGACTATCGGAATTTTCTTTAGATAAATCTCAGCCTCGGGGGTTATTATGGGGAGGGCTCCCTCTAAGAGCGTCGAAGCTGCTATGGAATAGGGTGGATGGAGGTGAGCTATCGCCCTGACATCCTCTCTTATGTGGTATACATGATAATGGAGGCGCCATTCAGAGGATGGGCGTATGGAACTGATCTGTTTCCCATTTAGATCCATCACTCCAACTTGAGAAGGGCTCAAATCATCCATAACTGCCCCTGTCGCCTTTATGAACATCCGACCTCTAAAGAGGATGCTCAGATTCCCCCCGAATGCTGCGGTAAGCCCCCTCTCATGGGCGAGCTTTGAATATCTGACAAGCTGTGCTCTAATTAGCCTGCTCATCTTTTCTCCCCTCGATCATTATTCCAAAACCGCAGGAAGGACAGTATGCCATTTCCCCGCTCCATACTAGGTCATCCGAACCGCATATGGGACATATGTCAAGCCTTTCACTTTCCTTCCACCTGTCATAGGTCTCTCTATCAATGATGAACGTTATTCCTTCCTCCCCCTCTTCAAAGTAGCCGAGGACTGGTGTGCTCTCCAGCTCAAACGTCTCACTATCGATTATCACGGGTTCGATGCCTATGTTTCCCTCGAATTCCAGTTCATTGGCGGGTAGAATCTCGATTATATACGAATCGAGCTGTTCATCCCTATATGCGATGACCTCTAGGGCATCGCTGAGCTCCCCTGTGGAGGATATCACGTCTATTATTAAATGCTTCTCTCTAGAGAAGCACAGAGCAACCACAAAGTGTCCCCTATAAAAGCATAGATCCCTTTCAGAGTGTTTCCTCTCAAGATTCAGGAGCTCCATAATCCCCGCAATTTCCTCTCTCCCCGGCAGCCTTCTTTTTCTCATTATGAATTCGCTGATGTGTTTTGCAAGGGGCATTGCAACCATTACGGGCTCATAACATATCATCCTCCCACCAGAATTAAATCATCAAGGGGGTTTAAATCCCTTATGACAGCAATCGAGGTGCTGTTAGGATAAGTGTGGTAGGTTGACAATGGTGTGGTTTTATCCTCTTTTGCGGGATTATCATGAGCATTTCTCTTATCCTGACAGTATGGCAATCGATTATTTTTTAAGCATCCTGAGTTATCCTTCAACATGCATGAACTCCTCATGAAGGCAATAAGCGAGCGTTTTCAGCTCAATGAACTGCAGCTAAGGGCTTTTGATGAAGTTAGCAGAGGAAGGAATGTACTTATAATTGCTCCAACGGGAAGCGGAAAGACGGAGAGTGCTTTTTTACCTGTGATTAACGAGATACTTGAGAGGAATTTGGAGCCAATTTCCGCACTCTACATAGCCCCCATTAAGGCGTTGAACAGAGATCTTCTAGAGCGTTTGAGATGGTGGGGGGATAGGGTTGGTTTAAGTGTGGAGGTAAGGCATGGAGACACATCCCAGTATGCGAAGGCAAGGCAGGTGAGAAATCCTCCCCATGTTTTGATAATAACACCCGAAACACTGGGAATTCTGATGACGATGAAATCCATGAGGAAGCATCTGGGCAATGTAAAATTTGTGATAATAGATGAGATTGTGGAGCTTGTCGATAACAAGAGAGGAGTTCAGCTGAGCCTGGCACTTGAGCGGCTATCCAAAATAGCGAGCTTTCAAAGGATAGGTCTAAGTGCAACGGTTGGGAACGAAGAGGAAGTTAGGGAATGGCTTAAAGGGCATGTGACTGTGAAGCCCTCACTGAAGAAGGAGTATAGAATAAAAGTGCTCTTCCCCCAGCCGGATGAAAGGGATGGAGACCTTGCCAAGCAGCTTAAGATTTCCCTCGAAGTTGCAACCCGATTAAGGATTCTATGGGAAATTCTGGAGAGATATGAGAGGGCACTTGTTTTTACAAACACACGTCAGTTTGCCGAGATTTTGGCACATCGCCTGAAAGCATGGGGAAAAGCAGTCGAAGTTCACCACGGAAGTCTCTCCAAAGAAGCACGTATACAGGCCGAGAAAGCGCTTAAAGAAGGCAAGATTAAGGCACTGATATGTACCTCCTCGATGGAGCTTGGGATAGATATAGGTGATGTGGATGTTGTGGTGCAGTACATGAGTCCCAGACAGGTGAATCGCCTGATCCAGCGGGTGGGACGCTCTAAACACCGCCTTGGGGAGGTGAGTGAAGGTTATATCATAGCCACAAATGTAGAGGACTATCTGGAGAGCTTAATTATTGCAAAGAGGGCAGTGAAGGGAAAGCTTGAGAAAGTTCATATCTATGAAAATGCCCTCGATGTTCTCGCCCATTTTATCGTCGGTTTGCTCATGGAGTACAGACACCTCGGTAAGAGAGAGATATATGAAACAGCTCGAATGGCATATCCCTACCGAAATCTGACTTGGGAGGAGTTTGAGGGTGTACTCAATGTCCTCAGGAACTCCTATTTAGTTGGATACGATGAGGAAAAGGATGTTCTCTATCTAAAAAGGGGCTCCTTTAAGTATTACTACGAAAACCTCTCCACAATCCCCGATGAGGTTTCCTACCGCGTGCTGAATATATCGAGCAATCATATTATAGGGCGCCTCGACGAGAGCTTTGTGATGGATCTCGAAGAGGGTATGGAGTTTATCATGCACGGGAGAAGCTGGATAGTTCTCGGGATAGATGAGGATGCACGCCTTTTAAAGGTCAGGGAGAGCAAAAGTCTTGAGAGTGCCATCCCAAGCTGGGAAGGGGAGATGATTCCGGTTCCCTTTGAAGTTGCCCTTGAAGTGGGTAGACTGAAAAGAGAACTCATTTTCAATTTTGAAATGGCAAAACGCTTCCTACAGGACGTCGAGTTCATGGAGAATGAGTTAAAGATTGCCGAGAGAATTCTGAGGAAGCAGAACCCGCTGGGTACCGATAGAGACGTTGGAATTGAGAGCCTCTCCAAAGCTCTTGTAATTCATGCTGATTTTGGAAATCGGGCAAATGAAGCACTGGGCAGGTTTATATGGGCATTTTTAAGCTCCAGATACGGAAAAGTGTTTACCATGAAGGCTCAGGCTCATGCCATAGTTTTTAAAACACCTTTTCAGCTGAATCCAAGGGAAGTAAAGGGGTATTTCTTCCAGGACGGGAGGGCACTCGAGTACATAATCTCAAGGGGAATACGGGATAGCAACGTATACAGATGGAGAATGCTCAATGTTGCAAAGAGGATTGGAGCATTGAGAAGAGAGGCAAAAATCAGGAGGGTGGACAGACTCTTCAGCGGCACTGTAATTGAGAAGGAAACTTTAAATGAGGTATTTCATGATAAGGTGGATGTTGAAGAGGCTTCAAAGGTTCTGGAGGATATCCAAAGGGGAATGATAAGGATCAAAGGGCGGATTGCCGGAGAAGCCTCGCCACTTGCTAGGATAAATATGAGCGTTGGAGGAGAGTTCCTGGTGAGCGGGGGACTCGAGAGGGACGAAATTCTGGAGCTTTTCAAGAGGAGGATTCTGGATACAGATGTTGTTTTGATATGCACCAACTGCGGATGGAAGAGCCAGACAAAGACTTCGAGACTTAAAAATCGTCTCAAAGAGTGGAAATGCCCTAAGTGCGGTTCTCTAATGCTCGCCGTTGCTCATCCAATAGATTCCGAAATTTTTATTAAATACCTCAAAAAGATGAAGAGAGGAGAGAAAATCGATAAAGAGGAAGAGAAGGCATACCGCAAGCTTTTGAAGGCAAGTGATTTGATCCAGACGTATGGATGGGATGCCATTCTAGCACTAGCTTCCTATGGGGTCGGTCCTGATACCGCCGCAAGGATTCTGGGACAGTACAAAGGAGAGGCACTTTTGGTGGCTCTTCTTGAGGCTGAGAGGACGTTTATTAAGAACAGAAAGTTCTGGAGCGATTGATTTTTAAGTTTTAAAGCATAGATTCCCACATGGTGAGAATATTTATAAGTGGAAATCCAGGGGTCGGGAAAACCACGCTCGTTTTGAAAGTTGTGGAAGCTTTAAAAGAGAGGGGAATTTCTGCAGGAGGTTTCATAACCCAGGAAGTGCGCGAAAGGGGAAGGAGAGTGGGATTCAAGATAAGAGCCCTCGATACAGGGGAGGAAGGAATCCTCGCATGGGAAGGATCTCCAGGCCCTAAAATAGGGAAATACGGGGTGAACATCGCGGATTTAAATGAAATCGGTGTCAGGGCAATGTACAGGGCATTGAAAGAAGCGGATCTGGTTGTGATAGATGAGATAGGGGCAATGGAATTTAAAAGCAAAGCATTCTCACGGGCACTTGAGGAAGTTTTAAAGAGTAAAAAACCGCTCTTAGCTGTACTTCACAGGAGATGGGTGAAGAGGTTTGAAGGTTATGGAGAGCTCTATTTTTTAAGCATCGAGAACAGGGAGCAGATTGGGGAGGAAGTCATGAAACGCTTTACTCTCCTCTTCGAGCACCGTTAAGTTTAAAATATTGTCGAGTTAATCTCAGTCAGGTGTCGAAGGTGAGTGTAATAATCGAGTTCATCGTGGTTCCCCTTGGAGAGCTCAGTCTGAGCGGATACGTAGCAGAGGTAGTAAAGTTTTTAGAGAATAAGGGTGTAAAGTATACACTGACACCCATGTCAACCATCATAGAGGTATCGAGCATTGGGGAGGGGCTCGGGATAATAGAGGAGGCTCATGAGCTCATGTTCAGGCTTGGAGCAAAGAGAGTCTCCACAACGATAAGGATCGATGATAGAAGGGACAAAGATCGTAAAATGGAGGATAAGGTAAAATCCGTCCTTGAGAAAATGGGGGAGGGTTGAAGATTAAGGTACTGATTTTAGCGATAGATCGGGATGATGATTTCGGCTATAAAGCGGGTGTTGAAGCCCCCATAATTGGTAGAGATGCCTGCATAGACGCCGCTATGAAACTTAGCCTGGCAGATCCGGAGGACAGCGATGCAAATGTCCTCTACGCGGCTGTCAAACTTTATGATGAGCTCAGGGAAAAAGGAGAATTTGATGATGTAGAGGTGGCATTGATAACGGGGCACCATGATGTTGGGGTTAAAAGCGATTTGGAGCTCAATAAGCAGCTGGAGGAGGTTCTCAAGAGTTTTCCCGCCGATGGTGTTATCCCTGTTACAGACGGTGCAGAGGACGAGCAGATATTTCCGATAATAACCTCAAAGCTCCCCATAGTGAGCACGAGGAGAGTTGTGGTGAAGCAGAGCGAGAGCATAGAAACCACATATTATATAATATACCGCTATTTCAAGGAGATTTTGAGCGATCCTGAAGTTGCAAAGGTGGTCCTTGGATTGCCTGGTTTAATTCTGCTTCTGTATGGTATTGCAAGGCTGATCTCTCTTAAATATCCTGAAAGCATTAACATAGTTTCATCGACGGTTGCCGGGACGATATTATTCCTAGTGGGCGGATACTTCTTTAACAAGGGATTTAACATTATAAGACACATTCAGGATGGCTTTTTGCGTCTTAAAGAGAGCATAAGTAAAGGACTTGTCAACTTCATGGCAACAGTAACAGGGCTGTTCGTGATAACCGCGGGTGCAATCTATGTGTACTTCAACTTTGCATACCTGATAAGGGGTTCCACCCTTCCGGGGATTCCAACTGACCCAATACTGGCATTTATAGCTTACTTATACTTCCTCAACACCATGCTTAACATAGGGCTGGCTATAATTGTCCTCGGCAAGATTATGCAGGCTTACATGAAGAGAGATTACCACATATGGTATTACATAACCGCGCTTATTCTGATTCCGGGCATGTGGGTTACGATAGATTTAACAACGTCCTATGTCATAAATCTGACATCACCCGTCCTTATAGAGTTCTACGGTAAAGTTTTAATGGCAGTGGCAGATATAGTGGTAGCGGCCCTAGCGGGCATGTATCTTAAAGAAAGGGTCAGGGGATGGAGGAAAGTTGAAGTTGGAAAGAGCACTTCTGGAACTTGAGAAACGTAAGGAAAAGGCTTTGGAGGAGAAGAGCCAGCTCAGAGAAGCCTACAGCAAAAAGGTTTCCAAGCTTTTGAAGGAGATAAAAAAGGAAGTTAAGAACCTTGAGAAGGAGAGGATACCAAAAAAAATCGATGAGAGGATATCCAAAATCGTGGAGAATGAAAGGAGGGCATACGTTGATACATTAACGAACTTTTTGGAGCGCATAGAGAATATAGACTCACTGGAGAAGTTCCTGCCCGAGCTCTCAAAGTTTCATGTTAGCCATGGAAAATATGTAATGATGGTCTTTGAAAAGAGAATTTACAGGATAAATAAGCTCCTTAAGGAGCTCTCGGAGGTATATGGCGAATATCAAGTGAGACTGAGGAATTTTGAGGAGTTTGAGGTTCCGGATATTAAGAGCATCCTTGAGGACATTAAAAGAGTGGATGAACACATTCAAGAGGTGCGTGGAGAGCTTGAAAGGGCGAAAGAGAGGGAAGAGAACTTAAAGGCAACAATAGCAGAAAAGAAAAGAAATTCCACACTTTTAGAGCTCGAAGAGAAGATAGAATCCCTAAAAAAGGAGCTCTCCCACAGGGAAATCAAGCTGAGTTCGGACCTCTCATATCTAAAGAAGCCCCTGAAAAAAGCCAGGGTAAAGGGACATGCCGCGGAGATGTTCTTGAAGGATACGAAGTTTGCTTTTGAGGAGCCTATGAAGGTTAAAGAGCTTCTTAAGAATGCAATGGAAAGGGGATACTTCGACAAAAAGCATGCGAAGAGGGCCAAGGAAGTTATCGAGAACCTGGATGCTGAGCTTGAGAAAATAGAAATCCTGAGAAAAGAGCTGGATTCTCTAGAGAGGGAAAAAAACAGGAGATCAAAGGAGATAGGGGACTTTGAAGCCCGGCTAAGAAGGCTCGAAGCGAAGATAAGGGAAAAGGAAGAGGAGCTAGAAAAAGCTAAAAGAAAGCTTAGAGAACTCGAGGAAGAGCTCAACAGGCGTTTGAAAGAAATTGAAAAAATTTTGGGTACAAAAATTGAGCTTGCATAAATTTAAGTGCCGGTGATGGATATGATAAAAATCGATAGGCTGAGGTTTGGGACTGCTGGAATTCCAATTTCAACACCAAGACCCTCCACAATAAATGGCATCATGCAGGTTAAAAATCTGGGTCTGGATGCAATGGAGCTCGAATTTGTCAGAGGAGTTAATTTAAAGCCGGAGATGGCCAGGAAGATCGGACGCGTTGCGAGGGAAAATGATGTTATTCTGACAGCTCACGCCCCCTACTACATCAATTTGAATGCCAGGGAGAGGGAAAAAGTTGAAGCCAGCAAAAGGAGGATAATTCAAAGTGCCGAACGCCTCTATGAAGCAGGGGGATGGAGTGTGGTTTTTCACGCGGGCTACTATCTAAAGCAGGACCCTCAGAGAGTTTATGAACGCATAAGGAATGAGATAAAGGACATAATCAAGAGTCTCATGGATGAGGGGATAGAGATCTGGATTAGACCGGAGCTCACGGGAAAACCAACCCAGTTCGGAGATTTAAAGGAACTCATAAAAATGAGTCAGGACGTTGAGATGGTGCTCCCGGCAATAGATTTCGCGCACGCACATGCAAGGAAGGGCGGAAAGTGCAACTCAATTGAAGAATGGCGTGAAATGCTCTCCCTCATGGAGGAGGGCCTCGGAGAGGAAGCTCTCAAGAACATGCACATTCATATGAGCGGCATAGAGTACACGGCGAAGGGCGAGAAGAACCACTTGAACCTCAGGGAGAGCGACATGAGATGGAAGGATCTGCTCCATGTTTTGAAGGAATTCAAGGTTAGGGGGGTTCTCATAAGCGAGAGTCCCAATATAGAAGGAGACGCGGTTTTGATGAAGAAGACATACAAAAAAATAGAGGTCTAAAAGATCAGAGCTCCTTTAATTCCTCCACAGGTTTCAATTCACTCGTCAATGTGTAAAAGTCCTTTTCATCGAGGGTATCTCTATCTATTGCAACCAGGATTATTCCCCTGTTTATTATTGCAAGATCCTTCAAAGATGCGAGGAATTTAAACACCGCCTCGGTACCGTTTTCGAGGATGAGATATTCGATGCCATCTATGAGTATAACCTTGTTGAGCTCTGCACTCTCTAGAAAGTCCCGCAGTGTTTCCAGCAGATAGCTAGTTGGATAGACCGCCTTTTCGTGCTCGACCTTTGAAATCCAGATTACGGGCGTAACCTTCAGGTCAAGCTTTTCTTCACCGGAATAAAATTCCAGAAGAAAAGAAAATCAGCTCGCAGTAACATTGCAAACGAGAAGGTTCACATTGTAGTTAAATGCTTGAGGATGGATTAGACGAGCAAACTCCTCTAGACCTTCAACGATTCTCGGGCTCGGCCGTGAAACAATGTCGTCATCGCTT
>NZ_JBMXHE010000064.1:0-21753 GCF_053987695.1 Palaeococcus sp. (in: euryarchaeotes) | reverse complement strand
TCGTAGCTCCCGGAGGAGAATACCCCGAAAAAATGGCTAGAAGAATAGAAAAAACCGGAGTACCAGTCTTCGAAACCGTAGAAGACGGCGTAGACGCCATCAAAGCACTCACAAAATACGGAAAATACTTGGGGGAGTAATTTCCCCCTCACAATGTTTCTAGAACCACATGGGTTATGGTTTCTTTGACACCATCTAAGGAAGCGACTTCTTCCAAAATTTCGTCCAGTTTGGTTTTATCGGCTTCAACAATTAAATCTATATCGCCGGTTACCCTGTGTATTCTCTTGAGCTTGAGCTTCTTTATGGCATCATAAACGTGCTTTCTCTTGGTTGGTTCGATCCTAACAAATATGAAAACATCCCCTTTCTTTTCGCCCAAAAGTTCGAGAGCTTTATCGGTCAGGTCTATAAATCCCCTCCCGGTTCTTATATATCCGGACTCCTTGAGGACTTTTAAATGGTTGCTCAGTGCCTGTCTGGTTATTCCAAGCTCACCTGAGAGCTCATCCTGGGTTTTTTCTACAGTATGTACTTCAATTGTCTTCCCTTCCCTATAGAGCTTCTTGAGAAGCTCAATCTGCCTTGTGGTTAGTGAATGTTCCACACATACCACCCCCAAACACATTAATTTTATCTTTACCAATTTGGGTTATAAGTTGAACACATTAATAAATTTTTTGGTGTATGTAAATGAAGCAATTTGCAAACATTTTGCAAACTTAAGCCCCCACCAATGTCCATACATACATTAAGTGTAGCCTAGTTTTGGAGTTACCTTTTTATATTTTTTGCTTTTGAATTTACAACATGAACAAGGCTAAATTCATAAGCGATGTTCCAGAGGACAGAGCCAACATCATCGAGAGTATTAAGACAAAAAAACCTAGAATAATTTTTGTTATGGGTGATGTGGACACGGGGAAAAGCACATTGGTTGCATATTTGGCGAACAATCTGCTGCATGAATTTAAGATTGCCATAATAGATGCGGATATTGGACAGAAAAGCATACTGCCCCCCGCAACCATAAGCTTGGCATTCCCAGAAAGAAGATTTGGCTCATTTTCGGAGTTAACACCAAAAAAGAGCTACTTCATAGGAAGCACGACCCCAAACCAGTTCTTTGGGGAAGCCGTCGTTGGGCTCAAGCGGCTGGTGGATCTCGCACTCCGGCGTGCCGAGATTGTGGTGGTTGACTTAACTGGATATGTGAGGGGCGCGGGAGAGGAGCTTAAAAGACTGAAGATAGAGGCAATTCATCCGGATTTGATTTTAGCCCTTCAGAGAAAGGGAGAACTCGAAAATATTTTAGCCCCGTTCAAAGATAGAATCGAAATAATAAATGCTGAAATAAGCGAGAAAGTTAAGAGATACGATTTAAAGCAGAGAAAGAAGATAAGACAGGAAAAATGGGAAAAATATTTTGAGAATTCAAAGATTTACACGATCAATCTCAATGACTACAGAATTTCGGGAACACGGCTCTTTAAGGGGAAAGTGCTTGGAGAAGAGGAGATTGAGCTCCTGAGAAAGCTCTTTGGATGGGTTATCCTCTATGGGGAGAAGAACGATAAGTACGTGGTGGTCAAGGGAGGTCCCGGCCAGAGAAGGGACATGATTCATGCAATTGACTTTGAAAAGTTCAGCAACCTTCTCGTTGGGTTCATAGACGGGGAGGGATTCTGTCCAGGTGTGGGCATTTTGAAATGGATAAGCTTCAGGGAAAGAAAAGCAGAAATTTTAACCCCCCTTAAAGAGGAAGAGCTTGGGCAAGTGGAGGAAATCCGCTTTGGAAGGATAAAGGTCAAGGAAGATGGTGAGGAGCTCGGACTCCTCGGAAGAGATGCTATTTAGACTTGAAAAAATCATCAAGGCTAACGGATTTTTTGGGCTTCTTTTTCTCCTCAGCCTTCCTGTACCTCTTAAAGTCTTTGGATGGATTCCATGATTTCCCATTTCCCCCCTTCTCCTTGGGCTCCTCCCTGAGCTTGCCACTCTTTTTAAGTATCATCTTCTGACATACATCCTTCGACGTGGCAACGGGCAGAAACGTCTGCACCTTTGGAAATACATTCTCAAAGAGGCTCTCTATATCCTTTTCCGTTATGCAGATTCTCTGTCTCGTGTAGTCGAGCACGTTAAACTCCGTAACGAGCATCTTTGCCGTCGACAGGTATTTCTCAACGGCACCCTTTGAAACTGTGAGCACTATTTTTCCACCACACTTGGGGCACTTTCCACTTAATGGGGGACGTCTGTACTTCGTGTTACACTTGACACAACGGAATTCCTGTCTCGTGAAGCTCCTCAAATTTCCCCTCAAATCAGGGATTAGATGAGAGTTAATTATCGTCTCGGCGACATGGTGTTCGTCAACGGCTCTAATCTTCCTCGCAACCTCGAGCTGGAGCCTGACCTTCTCCTCCATATCGCCAAGCTGTTTGTACATGCTAAGCTTGGGGCCCAGCGCTATATCGTCGGAATCGTGGGTGAACTTCAGACCCTCATACATCTCAGGTTTTCCAAGCCTATCTTCAACGCGCTCTATAACTTTGACTTCCTTTGGAGATTTGAGCTCATAGGTTGCTTCATAGAACTCCAAGGGGTAATAGCGCACAATATCCATGTTATGGACTTCACTATCAACTTCCCTCGGATCAAGACGTGTGGTAACGACGAGGGGAGCGTCCATCTTTCCGCCGCGCTTTTCGGGGAGATAGTATTTGCTGAAGTTGAGGAGAGCATCCAAAAGGAGCATAACCGCATCTTCGTCGCCATCACAGTTGCGTCTTTTGGCGGCATGATAGTATGGATGAGCATAACCAACGAGAGCGTCAACGAAGCCTATAATCCGCCCAATGGTTCCCGCGGATGTGTGGGGGGCAAGCCCGATAACAAGGTGCCCGACCAGATCCTCCATCCTCTCAGCGTTGTAGAACCTCGGAAGGCCGTAAAACTTCTCAAGAAGGTCATCAATGAAGTTGGCCACCTTTAACATGTATTCGCCGGCAGTCTTTGGAAGTATAACATCCTGAACCCGGAGCTCAAGTATCTGATCCTCGCTCATGAGGGGCTTCCCTTCAAAGTCATGGGTATAACCAAGTTCCCTCAGCTTTTCGACGCTCGTTCCTATCTCCCTGGGGCGGAAGTGGGTTATTGGAGCATCCGTAGCGTCAAAACGAATGGTGCCGTCCTTAAAGACATAGACATCGTTTTTAGCCCTTAAGATCCCCTTCTCAAGAGGCTCTGCCATCTTGTATGCGGAACTCATTCCAAGAACGCCCTTAAGGCGATCAAGAACATTCACCCCCGTGTTCCTCATTGCCGGAACCAGATAATCCGATACTTTGAAAGTATATTTTTTGTAGGGCTTCATTTCAATCTCACACTTTGGACAAACCCTTTCATCCGTAGACTGGTATCCGCATTTTGGGCACGTGTACAGGATTTTGGTCTCGCTTCCACACTTCGGACACTTGGGGAATATGTCAACATGACCGCATTTTGGGCATTTGAAGTGAGCAATCTCGACAGTAGTGCTCTTTCCTGATTCATAAGCCTTATAAATGTCCCTAGAGCTTCCCCCGGCATAACCTATGGGAAAGAGGACGTGGACGGGGGGTTTCATTTTACGTTCCTTAGCCTTCTCGGGTCTTCCCATACGAGCACCAATCCAGCTTATCCCCCTATCCCGGAGCTTTATGGGGCTGACTTCGTTTATGATGTCAATTGGGGTGTAGAATTCCTTGTGCTCAAGCTTTTTCTCCAGATTCATCAGGGGGGTTAGGAGAGCCGCACTCCATGGATATTCGATACGCATCATACCATTTTCAACCCTGTGAGGCAAGCCCAGGAGTTCGAGGGTTCTTTTAATTCTAAAATCGTTAAGAATAACACTCTTGGCAAATTTAATCCCCTTAAAGCTTCCCCATTCGATCTCAGCATTCACGAGGCTCTCTTGAAGATGAATCAACTCCTGAGCTGTTATAGTATTCCAGTAGAGGGTGTAGTAAGGATGGAGCGGAATCCTTAAAACCCTTGAGAGATGCATCGCTTCTTCAATTTTTGGCTTAACCCTCAAAGGATCGTAAAGGAGAGATTTCAAAAAGTCCTTATCCAACTCAATGTAATCCGCGGCTTCCTCCAGAGCCTCCTCATCATTTTCTTCAAAGGGCTTTAGCTCAACTTCATAGATATCCTCAAGGGCTTTGACAAACTCCTGGATCCACCACTCCTCGGCATAGTTTGCGGGCAAAAGGATTTGGTTGTTTTCAACAAAATCGCCAAAGTTCACGAGGGCATCTCCGAGATACAGGATCTCCACGACATCATTTTTAATTTCCAGTGCCCTTTCATAGTCATCCACCCTAATGACACTTCCATCTTTGAGCTTCACTATCGGACCTTCCAAGGTTGTCGCAGGTGTAACTATGCATCCCTTACCCGGCCTCTCGGTTTTCATCTGGGTTCCAACTGCCAGAAATTCGTCTACCAGAATCATGGTGGTGGGGTTTATCGACCATGTTGCAAATCCGCTGGTCCTGGAGCGCCCATATCTCAAACGGAAACCTCCATTGGTTGAGGGCTCCGCAAAGAGGGGCCTTCCACCGATGATTTCCTTGGTGTATTTCTTGTTGGGGGCGATCTTTTCTCTAAACCTCTCATAAAGCCCATAATAAAATCCTCGGCTCACCTCAACTGTTATTTCCTCCCGTTCTTCCGCAATATTTGATTCGTCCTTTTTGCCGCTTTCCTTTGCTTCGACAAATTCCCTGAGCCACTCCCACCCTTCCACATCGAGTTTATCTATGTACTTCAAGAGCTTCTTCGCTTTCTGGAGAACACCCTCAGCCAAAACTAAAATAGCTCCCCCCCTGAGCTGATTTGTCTCCACCCTGGGAAGGTTTCTATATCCGCTAACTTCCACCTGATCCGTGGCTTCACCCGTTATCTCTACGGGAATGTTCTTGATAGCAAGTCTAACCTCATCCGCGCTTGGATGGTACTGAAGGCGGGATACTGCTCTGTGGTAGAGATCGACCTCTTCAACGTATCTCTCTATCTCATCTCTGTCGGGTTTGTACCTATCCAGGTTAAGTTTCTTTCTAACATAATCTCCCACCAAAACGCTCAAAGCTTGGGCGGTTCCGCCGCTGCTCCTGATCGGCCCTGCATAATAGAGCGCTAGGTACTTGCTCCCATCAAAATTCTCTCTTATTTTAACAAAAGCTATTCCTTCAAGGGGAGCGGAAACTATACCCTCCGTGAGAACCGCCAGTGAAGTCCTAACCGCCTGCTCGGCTAACGCTTCTTCACTACCCAGATCGCCGAATTTTCCATCTATAATCTCGTCAACGATTTTGAGTGATGCAAGCTCTTTCCCGTATTCCTTTACGAGAGCCCTGATCCTTTCGGCAACACCCTTTGGTCCCACAAGGCTTTCAACACGTCCTGCCATATCTGTTGCCTGTGGAACTTCTATCTCCATCATGGGGTCTTTTCCTTGAGATCTCGCCTTTTTAGCCACTTCATAGGCTTTATCAATCTCCCTCTGAAGCATTTCAAAATAGGATTTCATATCATCACTGTATATTTCCATAATCTCACCTCAAACCTCACACCATTTGCTGAAGTCTATCACCGTCTTCAAACGGGCGGTTTCCACATCTATTATCGGAACCTTTGCAGGTGTGGGAACTATATTGACCATTTTCTGGAACTCCGTTTGAGCCTGCCATGTTGCACTGTTAAGGAGAAAAACTCCGTTGTAAATCCGGTAATCGAGAACATGAACATGCCCCATCTGGACAAAATCAGGAACGTCCTCTATCACGAGCAAATCCTCCGGATCCGGAGCTATTGGCACCTTCCCTCCAAACGTTGGGGCAAGATGTCTGAGTTTTAAGAGCTCCACCATAGCCTTTGCAGGTTCATGATGGCTCGTCTTTGGAACATTACCTACAACATCCTCTATTCCCCTGCCGTGGGCTATTAAAAACTTCCTGCCGTGAAGATCAAGAAGGGCGGGGTTGCTTATTATTACGGTATTTTTCAGCCTGTAGAGGGGGTATGCGTACTCATCGTAGAACCCCGGCTGTGGAAGTGCCGTTCTTGCGGCATCGTGATTTCCGGGCCCGATAAACATTTGAATATGCTTTGGAACATTGTCGAGCAGATTTGCCAATGCTTCATACTGATCAAAGACATCGGGAATTTCAAGCTCGTTGTATTGTCCGGGATAAATCCCAACACCATCTACAACGTCTCCAGCGATTATCAAATATTTCAAGCGATCAACGATTTCCTCCTCTTCCCTGCTGCCAACATACCCATTGAGCCACTCCATGAACTTCATAAAAGCTTTTTCACAGAACTTATCGCTTCCCACGTGTATATCGCTTATGACTGCAGCATAAACTTTCTCCTCCAGCGGTGGTTTCTCCTTCCGGTAAATGGGAACATCGGGGAGGAACATTCTGTTTGCAAAGAAAATTCCCTTCTTTGAATATACGCCGCTGAAGGCAATTACACTATCCGGAAGAACTTCAAAGGCTTTTTTATAATCCTCCTTATCCCTTCCGATGAAAACCTTAATAACCCCTGTCGCATCCTCAATTTCAAATATAAAGCCCTTTCTGGTTTCCCGCTTTGAGTTCACGAGCCCTATTATCACGATTTCATCATCGTAACCTCCGGTATACCCGAGCCTCCCTATATCCACGACACCCCTGAGTTCATGAGTGTTTCTGATTATCTTGCGCATTTTCCTCAATCTGCTCCTGAACAGGAGGCTATAGGATTTAATTACAATCTCCCCTTCCTTTCCATTGGCATTTTTGGCTTTTGGCGGTGTTAATTTCACATCCTTAACATCAAACAGCACTCTGGCATGGGATTCCATCCCTGCAGCCCTCGGGGCAAATCCCTCCCTCGGAACCACTTTAAAATCTTCATAAACTGAGTAGCTCTTCTTTCCAATCTCCTCCGGTGGCTCCTCTTCAAGAGTTACTAAAACACCGTACTCGCTGTAAGCAGATTTACTCAAAACCCCATTTTCCTCCTCGTCGCTTCCATTTGATGTGAATGCTCCATTGGAAATAGAGCTTTCCCCATTACCGAACTCATCCACGGAGACTTCCACAGCAGCACCAGGGGTTTCGTGGCTTTCTTCATGGATTGCTTTAATCTCCACATGTTTTTGAACCTCTTCTCCAAGTTCAGTGCTTACTTCGACATTTGGTTCGCTCTCCACAGCCTTCTCTTCAATGAGTTCCTGTGGTTCTTCGGGTGGTTGGAGTTCTTTTTCGAGTGGAACACCCAATCCTTTGCTCTTCAGAAAAGCACTCACAACTTTCTCATCTATTATGAAAGTGTCAAACTCCCCTTTGGCAAATTTTATCAGCTCTGCGAGGGAGAAGGCATCGCCCTCATAATGGGGAGCAAGCTCGTAGTAAGCAGTTGGAGTTATTAAATAGTTATTCTTAAGCAGATCCTCGACCAAGTTCTTCATAAGGCAACCCCCGCAATTTAGGAAAGGCCCTCAAATAATTTTTTCTGCCTCGGGAAATCTATGGAGAGGATTGGATGAAGGTGGTAATCTCTTCTAAACATGCTTTTCACTTTAATCGCCGGAATGTTTAGGCGAATTTCTTTTGTTCTTCCATAACGCCCCTTGCTGACGACTTTGGCATTTATGATGCCAAGCATATCGAGCTCATTTATTAAATCACTTACCCTTCTCTGGGTTAAAGGTTCAACATCCATACCCTCACATATTTCTTTGTAAACCACATAAACCTCCCCAGTGTTAGCCGGAAGAGAACCGTTCTCATCGAGGATCACAATGGAGTAGAGAACGAGCTTCGAATGAAGGGGAAGGGTTTTTATCACCTCTTCCATGGTATCGTGCTCGATCTTTTCCTGAGCCTTCCTAACATGTCTCTCAAGGACTTTATCCGCACCCTCACGCTCCGCTATCTCTCCGCTAACCCTCAACAAATCCAATGCCTTCCTTGCATCACCGTGCTCTTTGGCTGCTAGAGCAGCACATAACGGGATGACTGCAGCATCGAGAACCCCATCATTAAAGGCATTCATGGCTCTCTGAGTTAAGATGTCCCTCAGCTGGGAGGCATCGTAGGGCGGGAAAACCACCTCCTCTTCACTCAAACTTGATAAAACCCGCGCGTCCAGATATTCCTTAAACCTCAGATCATTTGAAATTCCAATTATGCTGACCCGTGCATTTTCAAGCTCCGTATTTATACGCGTTAGATTGTACAGTATATCATCGCCATTCTTTTTGATCAGCTTGTCTATTTCGTCCAGGATTATTATCACAAACCTCTCTCGGGCATCTATTATCTCCTTGAGCTTTGAATAAACCTCATCCGTTGGCCAGCCAACCAAGGGTACTTCAAAACCGCTTTCATGCTTGAAATAGTTGACAATATTTGCCAGAACACGATATTGAGTGTCAACAACCTCACAATTGAGATATATGACATCAACCGGAACGGAATACTTTATGGAAGCCTTTTTGAGCTCCTCGGTTATGAATTTTATTGTGACGGTTTTTCCGGTCCCCGTTTTCCCATAAACGAATATGTTTGAAGGAGTCTCGCCTTTGAGGACGGGCACAAGTATATGAGCCAATGTTTCTATTTGCTCCCTCCTGTGGGGGAGCTCCTTTGGAGTATAGCTATGCCTGAGAACCTCTTTATTTTTGAATATCCTCTTTGCATTGAGATATTTTTCAAAAAGTGAGTCCAGATACCTCTGCTCTTCTCCCATCACCACACCTCCACTGGAAATCAAGCCTATTGTTTTTAAAGACATTCTCAATTTTAGTGACTTCTTATCACTTTACGTCCATATTCTGATGATTTTATTGACCATCTGTTCCATTATTATCAGTTATCATTCATTTTATAACGGGCTCCACCCGAAGCACAGGAAACACAGGAAGCAATAGTAATGATGGCTCTCAAGGTTTATATGTTTTATTGGTCAAGTTCTTGTAAATACTTTGAGAAAGGGAGAGAAAAGTTGCTGCAAAGAATGTAGAGAAGATTCATATATAATCCATGCTGACGCCTTTTTCCGGTCGTTTTTGAGATTTGAGGATTTCATCCAGCAGTGCTTTTGCATCTTCCCTGCTCAGACCTACCTTTTTTACAAGAAATAATAGTATATCCTCATTGGATGCACCTTTTGAAAGCCGATCCAAGACCATAAGGGCGATCCTCTCAAAAACAGCTTCCTGGAATTCTTTCTCAATATTAAGTGCAGAAACCATTTCATTTAATCCTATCAAAAGCGCTGTCAACGCATCGTTAAATTCGCCCTTCCCAAGGCTCTTCCTATCCAGATCAACACGAATAACTATCTCCTCATTCATCCCAGACAGAGTGAACTTCAGTAGATTTATCTTCTCATTTAAAAGAAGTAAAATCCGATACATCTTTAGGCGTTCCTGTGACTCCAGCGAAGCGGTTTCAATTCCAGTGGAAATTATTAGGTAAACAAAGTTATCCGAGAAGACAACGTTGAGTAAAAAGGGCATCTTCGGGTGTTCTGCAACATAGTAATTTTCTTTTATCTCTTTTATGCTCCATGGGAGATCCACAATGTCCGTAGCGTCATCGCTACCCGCTTTCAACCATTCAAGAACGTTCTCTTTCAAATATACCACCACATTAACTCCACCTTCATTGTTTATAGGAATTTCCAAATCTGCACTGGAAACGATGCTCCGGGACGAACATAAATGTTCATTGTCTCTTTACCATTGAAAAGGAACAGAAGCACACAAGGGGACATTTCCTGTGAAAACAAAATGAATATTTCTGTACACAAATGCATGTCCATTGGAGCACAAAAATGAACATCTCTGAAAACAATATTGTTAACATTCCAGATATAAGTTAAACAATCGATATACCCCCCACCCCTTGATTTCCACTGGAACCAAGGGAGAACACCGGGTTTGTTGTTTGTTTTGATTTAAACACTCCCGTTATCTCTACGCTTTATAGTATATATACTTTACTATGAACAATGTTCAATATCTTAATAAATTAAATGATAAAAATCCAAAGACTTTTAAAGTTGGTCCCCGATATTCTGAACAAAAATACATTGATAAATATAAACTGGTTTATAAATACGACTTTACAAATATTTTGGGATGAAATAAATCAAGGCTGCATAACCCAGTTCCAGTGGAAATATAACTCTGGGGGGTTGGTGTTTGTAGTGATGATTCAAGTCGAAATTAAACTACACATTTTTGACCAGTATGATTTCCACTGGAAAACTCCCATTTTAACCCCCAATTTTTTGAAACCTCGGTTTTTATGGAGTTTTAACATGTACGTAGGATTCCCGCGGGTGGAAGTGATGGTAACCCTATATGTTTTTAAGAAGTATTATGTAAGATGGAAATATGATCCCAATCTCATTGGTTCGAAGGCTACTTAAGATTAGGGTGAAGCTAAGAAAGAGCAGAGTTATAATGCTTGCAGGGGCAGTTTTGGGGCTTGCGTTGGTGTTTTCGCTGCTTTTTATGTACTTTGAAGAGAAAGATTTTGTATCTGCTTTCTATTGGGCAATAATAACAATGGCCACCATAGGTTATGGAGACATAACACCTCAAACTTTTGGGGGTAGGATTGTAGCAATGATTGCTGCCGTGGCGGGCATATCCACTTTCACCGCTCTGGTTTCGATTTTGGCGGAATATTTTATTTCATCTTCATTGAGGAGGATGATGGGGATGCAGAAAGTAAAGTTCAAAGGGCATTACGTTGTTATCGGGCGAAATGGGAGTGTTTTAAGTTGTGTTCTGGAGCTTAAGGATGCCATTAACGGGGGCCAGGCTGAGAATAAGCCCATTGTTGTTATTCTACCCGATGAGGAAGAGAAGAAAAAGCTTCCGATGCCGGGAGATGTTGAGGTGCTCATAGGAGATCCAACAAACATTGAAACCCTGAAGAGAGCCCGTGTTGATCGTGCTTCGCATGTAATCCTCGCACTTGAAGATGATTCGAGATCTGTTTTTGTTACATTGATGATAAAGAAATTATCAAAGGCAAAGGTCTTTGTGGAAGTGCTGGGTCATGAGAGCGTTGATCTAATTAAGCAGGCAGGTGCTGATAGGGTGATTACAAGCAGAACCTTGGCTGGCAGATTGCTCGCAAGTGCCATCTTTGAACCGGAGGTTGTGGATGTTATAGAGGATATCACGACTTCCTCCGGAAACTATGATATAACAATTTTGGAGTTCCCTCACCTCACAGGAGCTTCCTATAGGGAAGCCTTTGAGCAGATGTACTCAAAGGGATATTTCCTGCTCGGCTATGTTTCCGAGGAGATAAGGTTGATGCCCCCTTTAAATGAGATCATACCTGAGGGTGCAAAGCTAATCGTGATGAGACAGGTTTACGGGCAAGGAGACCATTAACCGTGCCATCGATGGAGCTATTTTTCGTTTTGGCTTAGTTAATCCCTTTATATCCCATTGGGGGAAAAGTATATAATTCTTTATGCCCTTCAACTTATTTGATGTCAGGCTCATGGGTGATAAGAAATGGCGAGAAAAAAGAAATCTGATGATATTAAAGAGCTCGAAGAGTTTGAGGAAGTTCCGATTGAGGAGGAATCCAACCTGGAAGATATTGTTGTAGCTGAAGTTGTTAAAGCAAAGAAATCCAAGGGAAAGAAGGTAGAATCACTTGAGGATCTTCCGGGTGTCGGACCCGCAACCGCTGAAAAGCTTAGGGAAGCGGGTTATGATGCCATCGAGGCAATAGCTGTCGCCTCTCCGCTGGAACTTAAGGAAGTTGCCGGTCTAAGTGAAGGAGCCGCTTTAAAGATAATTCAGGCTGCCAGAGAAGCGGCAAACATTGGAACATTTGTTACCGCGGATGAGTATTATAGAAAGCGCCAGACGATAGGGAGGATAACTACAGGCAGCAAGGCGCTTGATAAACTTTTGGGGGGAGGTATTGAAACTCAGGCTCTCACAGAAGTTTTTGGTCAATTCGGGAGTGGAAAAACTCAATTAGCACATCAGCTCTGTGTAAATGTGCAGCTGCTCCCGGAGGAGGGAGGTCTTGGAAAGGGCGCCATATACATAGATACGGAAAACACCTTCAGACCCGAGAGAATAAAGCAAATTGCCGAATTGAGAGGTCTGGATCCGGAAAAGGTTTTGAAAAATATATTTGTCTCCAGGGCTTTTAACTCAAACCATCAGATGTTGCTCGTTCAAAAAGCAGAAGAGCTCATTAAGGAGCACGGTATTGGTCTGGTAGTCGTCGATTCCCTCATGGCTCATTTTAGGAGCGAGTACATAGGCAGGGGCTCCCTCGCCGAAAGGCAGCAGAAGCTTGGGAAGCATCTCTCAGATCTCCACCGCATAGCCAATTTATATGATCTCGCGGTCTTTGTGACCAATCAGGTTCAAGCAAAACCAGATGCATTCTTTGGGGATCCAACGAGGCCAATAGGTGGACATATATTGGCTCATTCGGCGACTGTTAGGGTTTATCTAAGGAAGGGGAAGGCGGGGAAGAGGATTGCACGTTTGATAGACTCGCCTCATCTTCCGGAAGGAGAAGCGACATTCAAGATAACTGAGAAGGGAATAGAGGATTGAGTTTTATTCTTTATTCTTTCTTTTTTGATATGTGCGCTCGAGTATTCTTTTCATGAGTTCTGGAAGATTTGTTCCAAACTTTGCGGAAACAGGTACGAAGAGGTCTTTATAATCTTCCCAATCCCCGTTTAATCCAAATTTCCATACAATTCGGTTCATCGTGGCGTTGACATTTTTCATCTTATCCAGCTTGTTAACAGCAACTATCGTGGGAATCCCGAGCTCTCTTAAGAACTGAAAGAACTCCACATCTATTGGTATTTCCCCCCTCTTCTCCCATCTCTCAATTATCTCCAGCGTGCTCTTTCCATCTATCACGAGAACCGCAAGCTCTATCTCTTCCGTATTTTCTTCTATAAACCGGACTATCTCCCTTTTAACTCTCTCTTGGACTTCTTTCGAAACTCCGCTCATGAATCCAAAACCAGGCATGTCAACGATCCTCTTGTTTCTCCACCTGACTTCGACAGGTTTTCTGGTAACTCCGGGTCTCTTCCCCCTTTTAACCGCTTTTCCGGTTAATCCGAATATGAGCGTGCTCTTCCCGACATTCGATCGCCCTACAAAAATTATCATATTCCCTCACCAAATGCAGGTATGTCTTTACTCTTTTAAAGTCTGATGATGCTGGGTGGTTCCATAAATAGTGTATTAACCCGTTGATTGGGGCATTAAAAAGCCCAATTACTCTTAAATCCACCCATCCTTACGAACCCAACGGCATCTAAAATCTCTGCGAAAGGTTTTTTACTTTGAACCCATTAAATGTTAACATCAAAAACGTTGTGGTGAAGGTTATGGTGGAGACATCTCAGGAAAATCTGCTGGTCAATAAATTTTTGATATCTCTGGTGGATGGCAAGATTTTGGGCTTTGTGACGGGGATAACCGTGGAAGTGCAGGAGGATAAATTCTATTTCATCATGAAGGTAAAGGCACTTGAGAACGTTGGAAAAACAGGGGAATTCCACCCGGGAATGTTTTCTACGGAGAAAAAGACAAGAATTGCGCCGGAGGATATAGTCAGCGTTGGAAATGATGCGATTATAATCGGGGGTGGAAAAGTTCCCCCCGTAAAGGAGATAGAGCGTCTGGTTCAGGTTTCAAATGAGTACTCCATACTCACAAAGGAGCTTGAATCGAAGGAAAAGGTAATTCAGCAGCTAAAAGAGGAAAACACAATACTTTCAAAGCAGGTGAGTGAGCTGGAGCGGGAATTAAGGAGATATCAGGTTTTGAAGGAGGATTTTGAGCACCTGAAGGAGCAGCTCATAAAGCAGGAAGGGCAGCTTGAAATGGCCCGGGAGTACATAAAGCTCCTGGAAGGGCTGAGGCATGATATAGATGCAATAAAATCAAATGTGGAAAAGCTAACGACGGGATACCTTGAAGAAGCGGTCAGAAGTATAGTAAATGAAGAGCTCAATGCAAGAGGTTTAAAGAAGAGCCTCCTGTGATTTCTTTTTTAAATTTGAAATTTGATATTGTTATGGTAACCGTGCTTGGCAATGGTATGATTTTATCCTCTTTTACTAGCATTATCAAAAGAATTATCCTTATCCTAACAGCGCCTTAAATTTAAAGTTTAAGTTTAAATTAAAAAATCAGCCGAATATCTGTGTTCCAAACGCATGGAGCAGAATTTCTATTGCAACGAATATCAGCACTATGGCTATCGCCCCTTTGGGACTTACTTTTATTCCTGGAGTATCCTCATCAAAGAACCTCATCAAACCAGCGCCTGTTGGCGGAAGGGTGCTCTTTTGCCTTGCCATATTATCACCTACCTTTATCTTTAGATTCTCCCGAAACTTATAAAAGTTTTGCTACCTTTCCAGTTTTTTGACCCCCTCTTTCGTTGCCACGAGGACTATGTCCGCTATATCGGAGAATATTCCATTTTCAACTACGCCCGGAATGTTGTTTAGCTCTATCTCCATATCCAAGGGATCCTCTATTCTCTCAAATTTTGCATCGAGTATGAAGTTTCCATTGTCCGTTATGACAGGCCCGTCCTTCTTGGAGCCCAATCTAAGCTCAGCGCTTGCATTGAAAACTTCTATCTCTTCAGCTATTGCCCTCCATGCGGCAGGAATGACCTCTATCGGGACCGGCATCTTTTGCCCTAGGTAATCAACAAGCTTGCTTTCATCTGCGAGTACTATGAAGGTTCCCGCCCTGTAATCAATGATCTTTTCCATGGTTAAGGCAGCACCACGCCCTTTTATTAAATTGAGCTGTGGATCCACCTCATCAGTACCATCAACGGCAATGTCTATTGCATCCACCTCATCTAGGCTGACTATTGGTATGCCGCTTTCTATGGCTAAAAATTTGGCTTGGTGGGAAGTTGGGACACCGTACACCTCCAGCTCTTCCTCCATTACAAGCTTCCCAAGAAGGCGAATAAAATGGGCAGTGGTTGAACCGGTACCTAGTCCAACAACCATCCCATCTTCCACGAACTTTAGAGCCTCCCTTGCCACCATTTTCTTGAGCTCTTCCATCTTTTCACCCCGTCATGTTCTGGATCATCTGATAGAGGAGCGACTTCTCGGGATTGTAGAACTTTGGCTCAAAGCCCACCACGAGGTTGTATGTCAGCACCCAGAAGTAGAACCAGAAGAGCAAAAAGCTCCAGAGGCTTCTCTTCCAGATGAGCCTTTCCTCACTCATCTCATCCGGGAGCTCTTTTATGACATTTAGTATAATTTTCGGCATGATCATGTAAACCACAATTCCGAGAACTGCTCCCGCCATAACATTCTTTCCGGCAAGTCCGCTCAATACTCCCGCAACAGAGCCAAGGGCGTAGGTCATGATAGTTATCTTGTTATTCACATTCACTCTTTACCACCTAAGCCACTCTCTTTTAAAGTGTTTAAAATTCTTTCCCCATAAAATCATGCCCTGGATATATAGCCTATATATTTCTATGCATGTCCGTATAGTCTACTGCGGCAAACTATTTATTTATATTGCTAAAGGGGAGTACGGTGGTGTGAATGCTGGCAGATCCATGGCTCTTCATAACCATAGTGGTCGGTCTCTTCATGGCATGGGCAATTGGAGCTAATGATACTGCAAATTCAATGAGCACGGCGGTGGGTGCCGGAGCAATAACTCCAAAGCAGGCGGTTTTGATAGCCGGTGTTCTTGAGTTTACAGGTGCTTACTTCTTTGGGAAGAGCGTCACGGAGACGATAAGAAAGGGAATAATTGATTCATCTCAAATCACAGATCCAAATGTGCTCATCTATGGCTCAATAGCAGCTTTATTGGCTGCGGCGCTTTGGCTCTTGATAGCCACGAAGTTTGGGCTTCCTGTTTCAACCACCCACTCAATTATTGGTGGTATTGTGGGTTACGGTATAATATATGCTGGGACTTCAATTGTTAACTGGGGAAAATTAACTCAGGTCGTTTTGAGCTGGATTTTATCTCCGATATTTGGAGCAATAATGGCATTTTTCGTCATAAAACTTGTCTCCAAAACCATACTCCAGCAAAAGGATCCAATAGAGAGCGCCAAAAAATGGGCGCCTGTGTGGATAGGGCTTGCATTTGTCGTTATGGGCTCAATGTTTTATATAAAAGTCATGCATGGAAATTCCCTCTTTATTGCAGTGAGCAAATATGGGGTGGCGGCTGGAATTGGAGCTTTTTTGATAAGCTTTGCACTTCTGAGGAGAAACTTCGAAGCAACAGATCCATATTGGGGGGCTGAAGCAATATTTAGAAAAGTTCAGGTGCTAACCTCTGCTTATGTTGCCCTTTCCCATGGTGCAAATGATGTTGCAAATGCAATAGGACCTGTTGCGGCTGTTTATGCAGTAGCAACTATGGGTTTGGCGGGGATGAAAGTTCCTGTTCCAAAATGGATTTTAGCAATGGGTGGTTTGGGAATAGCTGTTGGAGTTGCGACATATGGATACAGAGTTATGGAAACTGTTGGAAAAAAGATAACGGAACTCACAAACACCAGAGGATTTAGCATAGATTTCTCCGCTGCAACGGTGGTTTTAATAGCCTCTTGGTTGGGACTTCCAGTTTCAACCACACACACAGTTGTAGGGGCTGTTATAGGTGTGGGACTGGCAAGGGGAGTAAAAGCAATAAACAAAGACATCGTTAAGGATATAGTCATATCATGGTTTGTCACCGTGCCTGTAGCAGCTATAATCGGGGGAATTGTGTTTAAGATACTAATGGTATTGGGGTGAAAAACAATGCAGGTTTGGAGCAAACTCTTCGCGAAGAGTCCCTTTAAACCGCTCATAAAGCATGCGGAAGTTGTTATCCAGACGGTTGAGACATTGGAAAAAGCCATTGAACTCTGGGAGAGAGGAGAATACGAGACCATGAGAGAATACGCAAGGAAGGTAGACGATCTTGAGGACTTTGCCGACAGGATAAAGGAGGAAATAAGGGATAGCCTGAGCTCAAAACTATTCATGCCCGTCAATAGGGGTGATATCCTGCGTTATCTCCATATGCAGGATAAGATAGCTGATGCTGCGGAGGATACTGCAAAGTGGCTCTTGGTAAAAAAGCCGGATGGCATTCCAATGGAAGTTAAGAAGTGCATATCGGAGATGGCGGGAGAAAGTATCAAAGCAGCCAAGCTTGTATACGATGCAATAGTTCAGATGGATATCGTCATTGAAAGCGGATTCAGTGAAACGGAGATTAAAAAGGAGTATGAAATAGTAAAAGCAATTGAGAGCGTTGAGAACAGAATAGATGATTTTGATACGAAGCTCATGCAGTATGTATTTGAGCATGAAGAAGAGATAAGCTGGGGGATGGGAATGTACATTTTAAACATTGCGAGAACTTTGAGCAACATATCGGACAAAGCGAAGGATTCGGCGGAAAGGATTAGGCTAATGATGAACAAGTAGCTCAGAGATCACCTTTCCTTCTTCATCTTTCCGTTCGCCCATCAATCATCATCGCTCAATTAAAATTTTCTGAAAGGTATTTAAATATTCTCTCTAAATAATTCTGGCGATGATGAGCTGTCACCGGGCGGAGCGGTGAAGAAAGTAGCCACACCTGAGCTATCTTTTTAACTTTTAGAGTCAACTATTTTTTGGGTGAGTGCAATGACTATTAAGCTCTTTTACGATGATGCCTACCTCAAGGAGGTGGCTGCAAAAGTTGAAGCGGTTGAAGTAAATGGGAAAAGAATCCGGGTAAAGCTCGATAGGACTATTTTTTATCCCGAAGGGGGAGGACAGCCATCCGATAAAGGAGTGATCAAAGGAGAAGGCTTTAGGATTGAAGTTGAAAAAGTCTATGGAGAGGAAGAAATTTGGCATGAAGGGCTGTTAACGGGGAGGAAACCAGAAATCGATGAAGAAGTGCTTTTGGAGCTCGATTGGGAGTGGAGATATGAAAATATGAGGCAACACACGGGCCAACACATTCTCTCAGCAGTACTTAAGGATATGTATGATAGTGATACTACAGGCTTTCAGATTTTCCCAGAGTACAATAAAATAGAGATAAACTTTGATGGTGAATTAACATGGGAACACGTGCTTGCGGCGGAGCTCGAGGCAAATGAAATAGTGTGGGCGGATTTGGGTGTGAAAACCTCTTTCTATGATAAACTTCCCGAGGAGATGATCCCTAGAAAGCCCCTTCCCGATAAAGTAAAAGGGAGGATAAGAATAGTTGAGATTCCGGGAGTTGATGTTATCCCCTGCGGAGGCACCCACGTAAGGAGAACCGGTGAAGTGGGATTTATTAAAGTCCTCAATTTTTACAGGAAAAGCAGAAATATCTGGAGAATAGAGTTCGCATGCGGCTACAGGGCATTGATACAGCTCGAGAAGATTTTAAGGGACTACTGGCATTCTCTGGATGAGATGCCCAATAAGAACAGACCCCTCGTGGAACGTGTGAAGGAGCTTAAAAGTGAGAAGGAATCTCTTGAAGGGGAGAAGAAGGCTTTAAGGCTGGAGCTATGGGAGTGGAAGGCTAGAACTCTTTTAAGAGAAGCTCCCGAAGTTAAAGGTATAAAAGTGGTTTCTCATATAGAAGACGTGAATATGAAGGATGCTCAAGCATTTGCAATATATCTCGTGGAGAAAAATCCGGGCACAATAGCTCTCATTGCTGGAGAGAATTATGTCCTTTTTGCAAAGAATGAGGGTATTGAAGGAATCTCCATGAAGGAGCTTTTGAGAAGAGTTCTTGAAAGAACCGGCGGCGGTGGGGGAGGAAGCGATAACCTCGCTAAAGGTGGAGGGTTTAAAGCCACACCAGAAGAGATTCTTAAAATCGCGCTTGAAGAGCTTAAGTCACTTATTTGATCATTTCTTCTTTTATTCCAAGTTTTTCGTAAACCATGAGCTTCATTTCCCCTGGAATCTCTGGCTTTTTGACCTTCTCCAATGCCCTTTTTCTGTCCATAAGTCCATATCTCACCAGAGCGGCAATTCTTCGCGTTTCAAAGCTGTAGCCCCTTCTCTCATAGTATCTCTCCAATGCGGCTCCTATTATGAGGCAATTCGTGGTATATCCATGTAGTTCCGGGAACTTAAATGGGAGCTTCCTTAAAATTCTAAAGCGCTCTTCTTCGTTCATGAGAGTTAGGAGTCTTATCTGAAGTATCCCTCCCTTAAGATGCCTGTATGGGTGGTGTCCAAAGGGTATTTCATGTCCCGTTAAAATGTACCTGATGCCCTTTTTGAGTGCATATTTGCGGAGCTTTTCCATGGTTCTCTTCGAGCATGCCCTGCATGGTGATTGTGCCTTTAGGAGGGCAGTTCTGAAGATGTCGGAGTAGTCATAGCGGAGTATGGTTAATGGGACATTCAGGTATTCCGCCACCCTTCTGGCGTTCTCTATGGCTTCCTTTGCAATAAATCCGTTATCTATCATAACAGCTTCGACATCCACCTGATATTTCTCCTTTGCCAGATATAATGCGACCGAACTATCCTTGCCTCCAGAAAAGCCGAGGATTGCCCTATCCACCTCATTCATTAAATCATCTAGCTCTTTCCTTATTTTCCCTTTATTTGGAGGATGAGCTAGAAAATCCTGACACTCCCGGCAGAGGGGTTTTCCATCCACTATATCTATTTTTCCTGTTCTTTCATCGTGGATGCAGAGTGAACATCTGAGCATGTAGGTAGAAATGAGGAGAGGTTTAAAAAGATGTTCTTTTCCTCTTCACAAGGGGTGCAACATCCCTGGCAACTCTGTTTGCACCGTAGAGGGTAATTGCATCGAGTGTCTTATATATGGCCAGCTGACAGCCGCTTATGCGGACATCTATGTGTTTTTTAGCTTCCACGGCCACCTTCAGATACTCCTTCACGCTTTCAGCCCTTTCAAAGTCAAGCCCCGCTTTTTTTAATCGCTCCTCATTGAGTCTGTGAATTGTAAGCGGCTGTAGCATCATCTCATCTATGCCCAGCGAGGCTGCAAGCTCGGCTATCCTCGGGATATCCCCATCATTAATGCCGGGCATGAAAATAGTTCTTACGACGGAGCGGACGGATTTATCGGCGCCAACTATTTTAAGAGCGTTAATGACATTTTCAAAGGTGTCCGCCTTGGTTATCATCCTATGCTTTTCTCTTGAAGCGGCATCCAAACTAATCATTACTAGGTCAAAGTCAAGCTTTCTCCACAGCTCCTCCGTTAATAGAGAACCGTTTGTTTGAAGGTCTAAGCGTGCATTGGGGAATTTCTCCCGGAGCATTTTATTGACTTCGACTATTCTCGGTGAAATTAGGGGTTCGCCATATTGAGAAACCGTAATTGCATGAGGATTCTCCCACCCATAGTATCCCGGTTTTGGCACCTTTCCCATCTTCAGGGCGACGTTTGAGTAACAGAAGATGCAGTCATGATTGCACGCCGGTGTGAGCTCATAAGAGGGATGATGGACTGGATTTTCTATGTTCAAATCAAGCCCCTGACACCCCTGGCAGTGTGTTGGTGGTTGCAATTCATCCACGAACTTTTTTAATGAGCGTGCCTCCTTATTTTCCAGAATCTGGGGCTCCATGCCCATTTTTCTCGCAAATTCTTCCCATGAGTACTTCATACATCTCACCCAATGGCCGTCGGTGAAAGGGGTTAAAAATGTGAGATACTGTCAGGATAAGCAATGAAAGTTAAGTTTAAGTTTCTGACACATTGCCGTGATTATTCTCTAATCTCAATTATTTCGGCTTTCTGATACTCGACTATCTTTTTTGGACTAAGTTTGCAGAGTTTGTCTATTCTTCCACCCCCACCAATCACAAACTCATTTTCAAGAACCCTAGGATCCACAATTGTTTTAATCTCAATTCCCACGGGGGAAACTCCCCCAACTTCAAAACCGGTTACCTCCTTAACTTCTTCCGGAGTGGCTAACCTAACTTCTCCAAAGTGCTGCTTAATTTTTTCAAGGCTAACTTTTGATTCACCATCCACTATTGCTAGTATTGGCCCTTTTTCAGATATCAGCACGATGGATTTTATTATCTGCCTTGGAGAGGCTTTTGTAGCCTTCACAGCCTGGGTCACAGTCTTCACAGGTTTTCCCACGTTAATAATCTCCCCTCCCAAAGACTCCACAATTTCCTCAAGCCCCATAGCAACCCCTTACAAACTGACACTCCAGACTTTTTAAAGCTATACCAAGATAGTTCCCAAATCATATCAGAAACCTTATCCTGACAGTATCAAAATGTGATGGAGCAAAAATGATTAAAATGTGGCAATTCTCCCATCAGGCAGTCTCTTGAACTTCCCTAACTCTGTCTCCTTAAGCTCCTCTCCATAAAAAACAGGCCCGTCCTTGCACACCAAGTACTTTCCAAGAGCACAAGAGCCACAAACACCAATGCCGCACTTCATGTAGCGCTCCGCCGAAACTTGGACGTTCTTGAAGTCCATGATTTCCAAAACCTTTGCCATCATTATTTCTGGCCCGCACGTATAGACCTGCTCAAACTCGTCCTTTCTCTCCGCTAGAACGTCCGTTGGGAAGCCTTTAATGCCTAAGCTCCCATCGTCTGTGGTGAAAACTATTTCATCCACGTATTTTTCTATATCGAGCATTGCAAACTCATTCT
>NZ_JBMXHE010000063.1:0-7338 GCF_053987695.1 Palaeococcus sp. (in: euryarchaeotes) | reverse complement strand
GATAGGGTGATAACAATAAACGGTTTTTCAAAAACTTTTGCAATGACTGGCTGGCGTTTGGGTTTTGTTGCGGCACCAGAATGGGTAATTGAGAGGATGACTCGTTTTCAAATGTACAATGTCACGTGCCCTGTAACGTTTGTTCAGTATGCGGCGGCTAAAGCTTTAAAGGATGAGAGGAGCTGGAAGGCAGTTGAAGAAATGCGTAAAGAGTATGATCGGAGGAGGAATCTTGTTTGGAAGCGCTTGAATGAGATAGGGCTTCCCACGATTAAACCAAAAGGAGCTTTTTACATTTTCCCACGCGTCAAGGACACGGGTTTAACAAGCAAAGAATTCAGCGAGTTAATGATTAGAAAGGCAAAAGTTGTTATGGTTCCAGGTAATGCTTTCGGAAAAGCCGGAGAAGGTTACGTGAGAATAAGCTACGCCACAGCTTACGAAAAGCTCGAAGAAGCCATGAACAGAATGGAGAGGGTTTTAAAGGAGAGAAAGCTGGTCTGATTTTTCTTTTTTATCATAAGCATCCAAAGCGTCACTTCCCAGAGCCGTTCGGAAATATCATCGAAAATATTATAAATGCCTTGTCCACTAGAACCCTTGGGCGGGCCCGTGGTCTAGACTGGTTATGACGCCACCCTTACGAGGTGGAGGTCCGGGGTTCAAAGCCCCGCGGGCCCACCATCGGAAACTTTTGCTAAGCAAAAAGTTCAAAAACTCGTGGATCAGCTGAAATTCTTCGCAGTAAAAAAGGTGATGCCCCAGTTATCCTAACAGTATGCTTCAAAACTTGTAAAATATATCCGCGCCTTTCAGTATAGTAAAAGCCTCGTATTTCACGTTCCACAGCTCAAGGAATTCCTTGAAGCGGTAAGTATGGTGGATTGGTACTACCACAACCCATGCGCCCCACTGCTCTCCATTGAGCTCTTTTAGGAGCCCGCTTCTCATGTCTCTGCCTTTTAGGGCGTATTGAAACCTTACGCGGTCTTTACGCTCAAGGCTTTCTAGGGTGAACCTAAAGAGTGCGTAAGCCTTCCCGTTCGTCAGCTCTGCTAGGGGCTTTTCCTTCATAAGTGAATATCCTTCCACGATTATGCCTAAGCTTGCGAGATTGTTGGGGTCGAAGAGTTCCCCAAGACTCATGGCCCTGATGTCAAGCCTTTTGCGAGGGAATATCCGAGAGAGTTTCTCCTTTAGTTCGAGTATTAGGTTTCTGAGCTTTAGTGCCGGTAGTTTCTCTCGGGTGAGTATCATGAGATCGAGGTCGTTCGGCTTTTCCTTCCCGAGGACTGTTAAGCCGTATAGGATTACATCAAAGACCTCGCTGTGTTGCCCTATAAATTCTTCCACGATCTCTTTGAGATTTTTAATAGATATAGAAAAAGGAAAGGGTTCAGAGCCTGGAATAGAGGTTGTGGATGTCATTTTTCAGCACCTCCACCCATTCTTTTGTTGCCCTCATGAGGTAGGTTTTGCGGTAGTTGTTGAAGTGAAAGTCCATGATGTCGTAGATTTCCTGATATTTGGTTTGGAGGATTCTAAAGCGCTCGGTGTGGTTTCGGGACAGTTTTCCGGTATCGCGGAGGGTTATGTAGTCGCAGATTGCCACAGGGGCTTTGAAGTAGAGGTTTAGGGCTGAGTTATAGTGCCCTTTGGAGAAAAGATAGTCTGCGTCTTCAAGGTATTCTTGGGCGTTGGCTTTGAGTTCGTCGAGGTTCACCATCTTGTTCCTCCGTTATTATGATGACGTAAAAGTAACATATTGGTTATCATGATAACAAAAGAGAAAGGAACTATGAATGGTGTTATCATGCCAACTTTTGAACCCATGATAAGTCGTTGATGATACACAATTTCTTTATCTTAACTGCAACGTCCTCGATGAGCTTGGAGTGCTCTTTTGCACGCTTCAGGCACTTTTAATTACTTCAAACATTTGGGAAACATATTTAAAGCTTTCAGACTAACATCTATATGCTAAGATAAAGATTTTGACTGGGATGATGGTGTCGAGTATGGTTCATGTCATAAAAACCAAAGACCTCACCAAATTCTTCGGAAAGAGAAACATAGTTTATCATCTCAATTTGAATGTCCCAAAAGGAGTTGTCTACGGCTTTCTCGGACCCAATGGAGCCGGTAAAACCACCACAATAAAAATGCTCACAGCTGCATTGAGACCAACCTATGGAGAGATAAAAATCTTTGAGATGGAAATGCCCCGGGAAAGGGTTGAAATCATGAAGAGTGTTGGATACATGCCCGAAGTTCCTATAGCATACGAAGATATGACGATTTTTGAGTTCTTGACTTATATGGGGAGGCTCTCCGGACTTGGGAAAGAGGAGACAAGGGAGCAGGCAAAGGAGCTAATGAAATATGTTGGAGTTGGCAGGCTGGCTTTAAATAAAATAAAGGAGCTTTCCTCGGGACAGAAGCAGAGGGTTGCCTTTGCATCCGCTTTAATTGGAAACCCTGAGCTCCTAATACTTGATGAGCCTACGGCAAATCTCGACCCCCTCGGGAGAATTGAATTCATAGGCAAAATTATATCCCTCGCAAAGGAGGGGAAGACAATTTTTGTGAGCTCCCACATAGTCAGTGAGGTTGAGAAGATGTGCAACTACGTTGGTCTAATCAATCAGGGGCGCCTGATAGCTCAAGGTAGAATAAGCGAGCTCACTAGGATAGAGGAGAATGAATACGATGTTGCGACGTCGGATAATGTAGGGGCACTCAAATTCCTGAGGGAAAAGCCTTATGTCCGGGAATCCTGGGAGGAGGATGGAATGTTGAGGGTTCAGGTAGATCCAAGATTCCTGGATGAATTTTTCCTGCAGTTTCCGAAGTATCTGAGCTCCCAGGGCATTCGCTTAAAGCTCTTTAGACCCCACACGAGTCCCCTTGAGAGAATCCTCATGGAAAAGTTTAACATAGGTGAGGAGAGTGATTAGCGTTCTTTACCTAAATGAGGTTTACAGGCTTCTGAAGTCCCGCAGGCTTAAAGTCATGCTAGCTCTAATGCTTCTTCCCGTTATAGTTTACTTCTTCACCCACGAGGAAATAACCGAATACAGCGCAAAAGCTTTGGAAATTTCCTTCCAGATAAACGTCTCCCAGTTCCTGATAAACTTCTGGGCTAGTGTGATAGGTCAGCTTGTAGTTATCATAATAATGAGCGATCTGCTGGCAAGCGAGATAGACAGGGGCACCATAAGGATCCTTCTCACGAAGCCGATAAAGAAAAGCGAAATAGTCATCGGTAAGTTCTTTTCAGGGGTCACGGCAATGGTGATTATATTTGGAATCCCCTATCTAATCATGCAGATTTACATGGTTCTCCTCTACAAATCAGGCTTTGAGGGAGTTAGGGCAACATTTGATGATCTCCTCTTTGCCACCGGCATCACGATACTTGTACTGGGAAGTTTGGGAGCATTTTCAATGCTTCTCTCCGTCATATTATCCAGACCTCTCTATGCCTCCTTGGCGAGCTTTGGATTGGTCTTTGCAGCACAGTTCATACTCCCGCAGCTGCCATTCTTTGACGACCCTGAGCGCTTTAATTTGAGCTATCAGATAGGAGTTCTTTTAAAAAAGGGCTTTACCCTTCATACCGGGCTAGATAGCTACAAAGGAGATCCCAATATGAGCGCCCTCTTTTTTTTGAGTGTTATCCTGATGAGCCTTGTTCTCACACTTTTGGCACTCTACAGAAAGGAGTATGAGGGATGAACATGAAAAAGGTGATTATTCCCTTCATCCTGCTCCTCTTTGCCGGAAATGTATTTGCCCTATCCATAGACCTGGGAATGGATGAGGTTCTCATAGTGGACAACAGCAGAGTAAGCTTCGATGTGGCCCAGAATAATCCGAATTTGGTTCTTTTAATGGTGGAGACTCCCAATGGGAGTGTTTTAAAGGGTTTAACCTTTGGAGAGAGCCTTTATGTGAACGGGGTTAACTATACAGTGGGTCGATTGGATCCCCAGAAAATGATTTTAACGCTGCATCTAAGCGGAAACTATTCAAAAACAGAGGTCTTAAAAAAGAAGGACTTTAAAGTTGAGATCCTGGAGGCTTTTGATGCCTATGTAAAGCTCAGGATCATCAACACAGGATACTACGATCTCAATGATACTTTGATCATCTCCTCCCAAGGACTGCCCGTAGAAGAACACCCGATTTTTCTGAAAAGGGGAGAAAGCATCACTTTAAAAGTAAAGGTACCCTCCAACCAGATAAATGTAACCGCTGAGGAGAACAAAATATCCAAGACCGTTACAATAGAATCCTTCGAAGAGCTCATTTCACTAGAGAACCTCTGGAAGGATGATAGAATTCACGTCAAGCTTAAGAATCACGGTGATCCAGCTAATGTTACTTTAAAGCTCCTCTTCAATGGATTAACCGTGGAGAAAAAGGAGATAACACTTGAAAGAGGAGAGGAAAAAGAAGTTTCCTTCGAGAGTAATATAAATCAGGGGGCCCTTGTAATTGACTATGGAGTTATCAAACAGGAGAGCTTTTACTTTGAAACCCCTGTGATCTCGCTCGTGAAAGTGGAAAAGGAGAAGGATAAGCTTAGAATATGGCTCAAAAATGAGGGTAAGGGAAAATTTGTCGGGAAGGTGAGTGTTTATCAAAATTCCTTCATAGTGGGGGAGCCCTACTACAGGAGCATTGAGATAGATCCGGATAAAGAAGGTCTCGTTGAGTTTGAAGTCCCCGAGGATGCGGAATTCCTAACCATAGCCATCAGTTCGGGGACATACTCATCCACGTTTCCAGTATCTTTAAAAACGGGTTGGGATGTCAAAGCTCTCAATTCCTATGCAAAGGGCATTTTGGGGGGAAAGACGAGCTACACACTACTCATAAACGGGAACGGAAATGTTAAGCTTGGTGTGGAGGGACTTCCCGAGTCCATAAGGGCATCGTTCTATTATAACGAGGCGGAGGTCAAGCAGCTGAATGTGGTCAAGAGCACCCAAGTGGTTCTCCTTCTTCAGCTCCCCAATTTACCGCAGGGATTTACCCTAAATAAGCCATTTAACTTTAATGTCACCATCAACGGAATTAAAATCCCCCTGGAGCTTGAAGTTAGTGGAATTGGAATTCTGCCTGTCTATGGTGATAACTGGCTCGCTAAAATGAACTATACAAGTGAATATCATCACCTTGGCTTGCCTTACAAGGTTGTTGGAAAGGATATAACCCCTCCCTTTGTGTTTGAGCCGGCGAAAGGGGAGAAAATCGCCATAATCTATGGTAACTACATACGACAGGGCAAAGATTTGAGGATACATCTTCTGGATACTTCGGGGAAAATAATAGCCTCATCCACACAGGGGAAGGGGAGGAGTGACTATGTGATATTCAATCAGAGCAAATTCATGCTCATGATAGAAGGAGGGGGCTACTTCAACTCAATCCTCCTCGTGGCCGATTACCTCGAAGTTCCCAAAAACATCACATTTGAAGTCAAGAGAAAGGAGTTCGGAGAGGGATTGAGAACATTCATAATAAACGCGAGCTCTCTGAGGGGTAAGACTCTCGAAATTTCCGTGAGCTCCAGCAGGGATGTTGAGGTCAGGGCATACTACTTTACCCTCAACAGAGAAAAAGAGGACTTTGATCCACTCTCAACAAACTTTAAAGGGGCTTTTAAAGGCCGTGGAGAGGAAATTCAGGGAGCCTTAGAAATAAGGAGCTACGAAGACTTCATAGCGGTCGCCATTATCGGAGAGGGAAATGTCACGATGAAATTTAATGTGAAGGGAGGAGAACTTGGAGTTAGAGAACTGAGCTCAAGAGTCATTTATCTGGCTGTTCTCGGTCTTCTGGCTCTTTTAATCGGGGTCATATGGCTTGAGAAGAAGTTAGGATGAGCTTCCATCTCTAGGGCTGGACAAATTATCCAATACCAAGCCCCATTTTTCCCAATGTAAAAGGTTTTTATAGGCTTGGAGCATAATAGCTTAAGGTGGTGTTCATGACTTTTGAGAAAGAGAAGGTGGAGGAAATTAAGAAGGCTGAGAAGGAATGGGAAGAAAAAGCTGTAAAACCGCTCATCGCTAAGAGACCCGAGAGAAGGGAAAAATTCATGACAGATGACGGCTTTGAGATTAAAAGGACTTACACCCCCGCGGATTTGGGAGAATGGGACTACTTAGAAAAGCTCAACTTCCCTGGTCAATATCCCTTCACGAGGGGCGTTTACCCGACAATGTATAGAGGAAGATTCTGGACGATGAGGCAGTATGCAGGATTTGGAACCGCCGAAGAGAGCAATAAAAGGTATAAATACCTCCTCTCCCAGGGGCAAACAGGATTGAGCGTTGCTTTTGACTTGCCCACACAAATCGGTTATGATAGCGACCACCCAATGTCTGAGGGAGAAGTGGGTAAAGTTGGTGTTGCGATAGACTCTTTATGGGATATGGAAATTCTTTTCGATGGAATTCCTTTAGATAAGGTCTCAACTTCGATGACAATTAACGCCACAGCGGCAAACCTCTTAGCCATGTACATATTGGTCGCCCAAAAGCAGGGTGTTCCCCAAAACATCCTCAGAGGTACAGTCCAAAACGATCTCCTCAAAGAGTACATCGCGAGGGGAACTTACATCTTCCCGCCAAAGCCGTCAATGCGTTTGGCCACCGATGTTATTATGTACTGTGCCGAGAACGTTCCAAAATGGAACCCAATCTCAATAAGTGGTTACCACATCAGGGAAGCCGGTGCAAATGCGGTCCAGGAGGTAGCGTTCACATTAGCAGACGGTATTGAATACGTCAAAGCTGTCATCGCGAGAGGTATGGACGTTGACAAGTTCGCTCCAAGGTTGAGCTTCTTCTTCAACGCTCACAACAACTTCCTTGAGGAGATTGCCAAGTTCAGGGCCGCAAGGAGATTATGGGCAAAGATAATGAAGGAGAAATTCAATGCCAAGAATCCAAAATCAATGCTCTTAAGATTCCACACTCAAACGGGAGGCTCCACCTTGACGGCCCAACAGCCGGAGAACAACATAGTTAGGGTTGCCATCCAAGCTTTGGCTGCTGTTTTGGGTGGAACTCAATCATTACACACAAACAGCTATGATGAAGCTCTTTCACTCCCAACGGAGAAGAGCGTTAGGATAGCCCTTAGGACACAACAAATCATAGCCTACGAGAGCGGCGTTGTTGACACAATCGACCCACTTGGAGGCTCATACTACATCGAGTGGCTCACCGACCACATCGAAGAGGAAGCCATGAAGTACATCGAGAAGATTGAAGCCATGGGCGGAATGATGAGGGCCATTGAGCGCGGATATATTCAAAAGGA